>CAZSFB010000241.1:0-5150 GCA_964606035.1 uncultured bacterium
TGTTCGAGACGGCCTTGTTCACCTCGTTCACGGTGGTGTCGTCGTCGACGAGCTTGCCGATGGTCCCTTCGCCACGGTTGATTTTATCGGTGATCTGGCGGGTATTCTCGATGGTCTCGTCCAGCTTGTTTGCGGACTCCTTGAACCTGACCAGCACATCACGGACATCGTCACCGCGGGCGGCTACCTGCTCGTCCACGCGGCGCACGAGGCGCTGGACGTCATCAATGACGGCGGGCAGCTTGCCATTCAGCATGGCGGTGAGCTGCTCAATATTGTCGGCGATCCGGCCCACCCGCTCATCGTTCTGGTCGACCATATCCTTGAGTTTTTCTGTGAGCTGGGCGACCGACGTCAGGGTTTTCTGGAGGTTTTCGCTGCCTCCTTGCTGGCCTTTCAGCGTCAGCTTGATGATCCGGGTGATCTCCTCAAGGTTGTCAGCGACACGGCCGAGTTTCTCGAAAAGCTCCTCGCTGTTTGTGGTGTCCTCTGCGTAAATGACTTGTGGGCCTTCTGCGCGCAAGGTGAGTTGCGCCCGTTCCTCGATCTGCGTAATGCGTTGCCGGTAAGTTGTCTCTGAATCGTCAAGCCATCCACTGCTGTCCACATGATCCGGGTCGAGCATACGTGTTCCGCCGGCATCGAGTTCGTCCGGCGTGACTCTGGTGCGGGTTTCCGGAAGTTTCGCCGGGATGATCTCCAGGTACCGCTCCCCGAGCAGTCCCTTGCTGCGCACGATGACTTTTGTACTGGCATCCATGGGGATGTCGTTCCGGATGGCGGCAGTCAGCCTGGCGAGGCGGCCTTCCAGTTCGATCTTCTTGATCATTCCGACTTTGACCCCGGCCATACGGATGCCGGTATTTTCAAAAAGCCCCTCGGCAGACTCCATGTAGACGATTACATCTTTCGTCGCCGTAAAGGACATGGGCCGCAGCTTTACGGACGCATAAACTAGCATGGCCAGCACCGCTGCAGCGAAGAGCCCGATCTTGACGTTATTGCTGAGTGCCTGTGACACGCGGACCTCTTAGAATTAACTGTCCATTATAGGCACATTACAGGCCATTTCCACAATGATTATAGGGTGATGGGACCTTCACGGTGGCCGTCCAGAAACTGCCGGACCAGAGGGTCCGTGGAGGATTTCAGGTTATCTGCGGTTCCTTCGAGGTGGATCCGGCCCTTATATAACATAGCGATTCGGTGGGCGATCTTGTACGTGGCCTCGACATCGTGACTGATAACCACGTTGGTGGTCTTGTATTGGGACTGAAGTTCGTTGATGAGAGCCATGATCACGTCAGTCATCACCGGGTCCAGTCCGGAACTCGGCTCATCCAGAAGCAAAATCCGTGGCCGAAGAACCATTGCCCGGGCAAGGCCCGCGCGCTTGCGCATTCCACCTGAAAGTTCCGAGGGTGCCTTGTACCCCATGCCTTGGAGGCCCACCTGTCCGAGGACTTCTTCGACCCGGTCCCGGATTTCGGTCCTTGAAAGGCGGGAGTGCTCTTTCAGTGGCAACGCGACGTTCTCGGAAACGGACATGGAATCAAGCAGGGCGCCGTCCTGGAAAAGGAACCCGAACTTGAGGCGGACCTTGTATATCTGGTCGCCTTCAAGCGCGGTAATATCATCTCCGTCCACGAAAACCTGTCCGCTATCCGGTTTCAGCAGCCCGATCATGTGCTTCAGGGTGACGCTTTTCCCGGCCCCCGAGAGCCCCATGATCACGGTCGTCTGATGTTCAGGTATATCCAGGTTGATACCGTCCAGAACGGTCTGCGGGCCGAATCGCTTGGTGACCCCCCTGAGCTGGACAACCGCCGCCGGGGCATTCATGAGCGCTGGCCCCCGATACCCAGATTGAGGAGCAGCGACGTGATGAAATAGTCGCCGACCAGCACCAGTACAGAAGCCGTCACGACTGCGCGGGTTGTGGAACGGCCGACGCCGCGGGCTCCGCCGGTGGTGAAATAACCGACAAAGCATCCGACGGTTGAAAGCACAAAACCGAAAACCGTGGATTTGATCCACATGTTGTTCAGGTCGCCCCAGTCAATGAACTCGATGACGTTCTGCCACCACCCGCCTGGAGATATCTGGAGGAGAAGGGTGCAGACGAAGTAACTTCCAACGCCGCCGATAAACACAAAAATCAGGGTGAGCATTGGAACGACCAGCGTTGTCGCTACGACACGGGGAACTACCAGATATTTCACGGGATCAATGGCCATTGCCCCCAGGGCATCAATCTGCTCGGTCACCCGCATGGTGCCCAGTTCCGCGGCCATGGCGCTTCCGCACCGGCCGGTTACCATCAGGGCAGTCAGCACCGGGCCGAGTTCCCGGATCAGGGCGAGCATGGTTGCACCACCGATCAGACCTTCAGCTCCGAACCGCTGGAACGCATGTCCGAGCTGAAGCGAGAACACCATGCCTGTAAACATGCTTGTGAGCAGGATAATAACGGAGGAGTTGACGCCGATGATGACCATCTGCTCGACAATCATTGCGACGCGGAACGGCCGCCTGAATGCAAATCCGACGGAGGCGAGCGAAAGCCGCGTATAGCGGCCAAGGGTCTCCAGAAGATACAGGAGGTAGGCTCCGAGCGCATCCAGTGCCGCAATCATGGCCTTGCCATTCCCTTGTGGATGCGCGGCACCCGCCTGGAGACGTTGGTGAACACCTCGTAGCTGATGGTCCCGAGACGGCGGGTCCATTCCTCGACCGGAATGGAGGCGCCGCTGTCGCTTCCTAGCAGTACGGCATAATCCCCCGGGCGGGCTTCTGGCATTTCAGTGAGGTCCACCGTTATCAGGTCCATCGATACCCGGCCAATCACCGGCACCCGGCTCCCCCGGACGATTACTTCGGCCTGGTTTCCAAGAGACCTCGTGAATCCGTCGGCGTAGCCCACCGAGATGATGCCGGCACGGCTTTCCCGGTTCGCGCGCCAGGTGGCTCCGTAGCCGACAATTTCACCATCGGGAATCTGCTTGATCTGGCGGATCCGGGCCTTCCAGGTGAAGGCCGGTTCAAGCTCAAGACTCTTTTTCGTAAGTTCCGTCATATGGGAGCCATAAAGCATTATGCCCGGCCTGACGAGATCGTAGCGGGTATCGGGGATCATGACCGCAGCTGCAGAGTTGGCAAGATGGCGGAAGAGGCGGCGGCCAGCCAAACTTTCCACCTGGCTGACGGACAACGCGAACGATTCAAGCTGTGACCGCGTTAAGCCGGAATCCGGTTCATCGGCAGAGGCCAGATGGCTCATGATCCCGTCCAGGGACAGCCCCTCGCAGGCGAGAATCTTCCGGGTGACTTTTTCAATATGCTCTGGTGATACCCCCAGGCGGTGCATTCCTGTATCGACTTTCAGGTGGACATGCACCTGATGCCCCCATTTGCGGCCTTCATGGTCCAGCTTTTCGATCAGGTCTTCGTCATAAACCGCGCACTGGATCCCGAACTCGCGAACCGCTTCGGCCTCTTCAGGCTCGGCTCCGCCCAGAAGCAGGATGGGGGCCTGAATACCGGCGAGCCGGAGCTCTACAGCTTCTTCCAGGCGGGCGACCCCGAGCCATTCGGCCCCGGCGCCGACAAGTGTATGGGCGACGGGTACTGCCCCGTGACCATAGGCGTCGGCCTTTACGACTCCCATGACCGACACATCTGGGCCAATCTGTTCCCGGAACCGGTGGTAGTTATTTAGGATTGCCCCCAGGTCGATTTCGACAAAAGTGGGGCGGTTCTGTTCTTCCATGGATTACCTTTAGAATACCACGGATTCCGTTCCAATCGGTCCAGAACCGGCTAAAATGAAATCCTGTCGCCAGAAAGAGTCTGAGAAACGGTGCGAGCACTGGTTGTTACGGGTAATCCACGGCTGTCGGCCAAGCTGGCCGAAGTGCTGAAATCCCTTGCATCGGAAGTGGACGAGCGGGGAGACGGTGAAGCCGCGCTGCTATCCTTTGAACAGGCAGATTATGGCCTGATTGTTACGGATCTGGCCCTTTCCCGGCTCGCAGGCCCTGAGCTGATCCGCAGGATCCGGAGTCTCGACAAGGGCAAAAACGTGCCCATCATGTTCATGAGCCCGCCGCTCAAGGACAAGGGGCTGCCTCAGCGGCTGGCACGGAGCTACTCGCTCGGTCCGTACCTCGAGATGCCGTTCCCGTTCCCGCGGTTCGTCGAACTGGCGAAGAAGGCAATCGAGTCCAGTCCGGCTGCGGGTTCGGCCCCGGTTGCTCCCGCAGCTATGCCTGTCCCGGCCGCAGCTACGGAAACTCCGGCTGTGGGGCCCCGCAAATTGGCATGGGGTGGTTCCACACCGGGTGCGCTGCCGAACTTTGAAGACGTCATGCTGGCCGTGCGGAGCGAAGGGTTTTCGGGGAAAGCGAGAATCACCGGTGCCGGAAAGATTGTTCCGCTCAATTTCCACATAGGATTGCCTCTTGCCGAATTCACCGGAGCCGGGCATCCGATTCTGGAGGATCTCAACAAATCGGGTATCATTACTCCGGAAGAGTTCGAGCGGTTGCGAAAGATTTCTCCGCCCTCGGAGGTGGAGCGTTACCTCATTGGCGCCGGGGTCATCAGCCCGGGTGATCTGGCAAAGCGGCGGGCCGAGTTTTTGGGGAAGCGTCTCGGTGAAGCACTCAGGTGGCCGGAAGGGATTTTGACGCTGGAGACCCAGGGGGCAGAACCTGGTCCTACCGAGCGGCTCTACGGTGAGCTCGCGCTGGCTCATGCGGTCGCGCATGATGTCCGTGCTTCGACGAATCCCCTGAAGCTCGCCACCCTGCAGAACCAGATGAAGAACGCCTGGCTGGCACCGACCAAGGACCTGCCGTTTTTTGCACGGCTGCTTCCGCTCGACAATGACGAGGAGAAAATTGTCGATCAGGTCCAGCAGCCCGCGGCCGTCGCGGCAATCATCGGTGGTGTCCGTAACCCGGATACCGCATGGAATGTAATCCGGATTCTGCTCGCGCTCCGACTGGTCTCGAAACATCCCCAGATGCCCCACGGCCATATGGTCGAGTTTCCTCTGTCGCTTCGCAGCATGCATGCGGCGGTAGCACGGTCAAAAACACAGAACGCCGGCGAAGATTCACTGGAACTGATTGATCTCTCAGGCGACC
>CAZSFB010000242.1:0-5100 GCA_964606035.1 uncultured bacterium
GCTTACGGGTGAGGGCATGGGCCTTGACGCACTGGATCAACCTGCCGTTGAGCAAGGAAAGCAGTACGCCATGGGCACACTGGGCAGGAAGGGCTACGAACAGTACCGGATACCTCCAGAGTCGCACTGACTGCCGGAATACGGGAGCCCCCAAGGCTCTGCGCCGCGTTTTCCGGTGGGGCAAGAGACCGTTTCGAAAGGGTTTGTTGACCAGAAATGACGGCGAAAAACGGATTGAAGTTCGAGTCCTTTGCAGACCAGTTCCCGCGAAAGCTGGAGAAAGCCCTCCCCGGCTTCCGTGTCATACGCAGCCAGGGCGACGAGCTCGAATACGAATACGACGGATTTGACAATGCGCTCGATCTGAAAATTGTCTTCGGCAAGTTCCAACAAAGCCGGGCCGATCTCGGAGCACTGGTTAACCGCTATGCGGACTATGTTAGGCAGTTTGCGGAACAGTCCCGAACGGCAGTCGTCCAGGCGCAACCGGCCGTGAAGCACTATGACGGCTATTCGGAAAAGGAGGCCGACTGGTTCCAGAAGGCTGCGCAGGAGCAGCGCGCAAGACTGAATGCCTATGCGCCCCCGCCCCCACCCCCACCGGTTTCTGCACCGTCAAACCGCCACCCTAATGTCATCAAGGTAAAACCCCGACGTCCACCGCCGCCACCACCACCCGCGAGAATTCAGGCGGCCGCTGTCCCTGTGACTGGATCGCCAGCCCACTCAGTCTCTAAACCGGCTCCGAAGGTCCGGCGCAAATCAGCCACGGCCAAGTCAACTAGCCGCAAGAAGGCTTCTGCGAAGAAAGTCCCACCTCGCAAGACGAGCCCTCGCAAGACGGCCGCAAAGTCTGCGCCTACGCGTACAAAGGCAGCTAGCACTGCCCGGCATTCGGCGACAAAATCCGCCAAGCCCAGGTTCATGGATCGCGTAAAAAAGATCTTTGGGCGTCGCTGAGCCACTCCAAACCGGTTCTTGCCCGATTCTGCAATCGATGGCTTCTCGCGGCTTGAACTGCGCCAGTTTCTTTCTTATGGCAGCTGAGTCATGGCTGAACCCCTGAGCAGAACCCAGAAAATCGGCGCGGTCTGCGCGGTCATTATCGCGGGGCTGGTAATCATGTCGGTGCTGTTTGTCAGGCATCGTGCGGAAGTGAACCGGGCAAAGATACAGCCCGCGGTTCCTGCAGCGGGCGGCCAGAGGCAATAGCCCCGCAGAAAAGCAAACGGGGCCTGACAAGGCCCCGTCCGTCGGGTGAATCCCCCGCCGCTCAGCGGACCTTGCGGACCCTTGTCTGGAGTTGCTGGATATAGTGATTCACGCCGTCCACAAGACGGGTCGCCGCCTGGCGTACACTCTCGGCAGCCGGGTTGTTCTGGAATGACAGCGCGTCGCGGAAGCCGGCGAATGCATTCACCAGATTGCGCGACGACGACACCACAGTTCCCTGAAAATGGCCGAGCTCTGCGCGCAGATCGTGGAGCGACTTCTCAAGGCCGCGAATCTGGACCTCAAGTGCCTGCCGCGGATCGGCGGCCTTCTTCGCTGCCACTTTGGCCGCCGGAGCCTTCTTGGCCGGGGTTTTGCGCGCAGGAGTCTTCCTGGCAACCGGCTTCTTCGCGGGTGCTTTCCTGGCGGCAGTTTTCTTCGCGGGTGATTTCTTATTGGCCATTTTGATTCTTTTCACTCCTTTGGAGAATTGTTCAGATGATTAACCGGTTCGCTGAGGACCGTTTTGAATAGTTACGCTCAATCCCTGTTCAAACCCTGCCAGACATGGCTGGAAGGGATTGCGCACGCCAATGACATACTGCGTTATAAGCTTCGCCGCAAGTGAAAAATGCAACCACAGCCGTTTTATTTTCCATAGCACAAGATGCCGCATCCCAAACCATCAACTGACAAAATTCGGTAGCCCACCTCCAATAACGCAACCCTTGCGCGACAGTCTTGGGCCGGAGGCGTGATCTATAGCACAAAATATCTTCTGCTGTTTTCAAATTACAGAACCAGTATATCATTGTGACCAGAGATACATACGTATAATGTAGCAATTTCATATAGTTACAATACCTTGGTGTTTTCTATATGTTTATGGCATTCCTTGTGCTGTATGTGACTCAAGGACTCCGGTTATTCCGTACTAAGTGGTGAAGCCACTTGTCAGATAAACAGGGGATGACCGTTCGAGGAGACACATGAAACACAAGACAGATCACAAGACAAAGCAGTCCCGGAACTATCAGGACAGATTCCTGCGCTACACGCAGGCGAGAGAACGGAACCGCAAGGCTGCATGTCGTGACGCCGGAGAGCGACTGAAAGCGGCCGTCAGTACTGGCCAGGTTTCCAGCACAGAACACCACTCGATCGAAGGAGACAGGACTGCCCTCGCTTCGTGAACCCTCGCCAAGTGAGGGGCACCGCCTATTCCAGAAATTACCGACATCGGCAAAACGGCTGCTGAAGCGGAACGGCCTGTCCCGCCACTGAGACAATCTAGAAAAATTCATCGGAAATTGCCGTGACGGGTTTACAAAACTACCTGAAATCCGGTAGTTATTGCCCACGCCATGGAAACCCAGGTTGTCGCGAACAAGGCACGGCTTCATCCGCTGGAAATTGCCGCCCCTCTGGTAATTTTCGCCACGCTCGTGGCCTTTGCCCTTCCCAACTACCGCTCTTTCGCGCCTGGAGCCGCACTCGAACAGGCTGCCAGCCGGATCGGGCAGCTGATCGTCTCCGCACGTAAACAGTCCGTGGACAAGGGACGCGCTGTTATCCGTATTGACACTGCCCGCCGCGACCTGACGCTGCTCGCCGGTGCCGACAGTTCCACCTCGAAGCTGGAAAACTTTGTCCTCCCCAGCGGAATCAGCTTCGGGTACCAAGGATCAGTGATGCCCTATCCAGGCCTCAAGCTTCCCAACGGAACTGATCTCGCTGCCACTGACGACGGCATCACCTTCGAAAACGACGAAATCGTTTTCGAAGCTGGGCTTCTCACCGGCTTTCCCGGCCTTGTCTACATCCGCAACGAGCAGGGGCAGACTGTGGCGATCTACGTCCGTATCAGTGGCGACTTCGACGTGAAGTCGTGGCAGGGATCTGCCTGGGGTGCGTTCCGCACGTGACCTCAAAATTGTTCCCGCTTTTGTTCACGCAATATTGACAGTTCCCACAAAAGACGAGTAGGAAAGCGCACCCCGGGCGGTTAGCTCAGTTGGTAGAGCATCGCCTTTACACGGCGGGGGCCACAGGTTCGAGCCCTGTACCGCCCACCAACTGACGCAGAAACCCCGGGGACCGACAGACCTGTTCCGCGATGCACCCAGTGATCCGGTCAGCTCTACGGGGTGGTAGTTAAGTTGGTTATAACGCCGGCCTGTCACGCCGGAGGCCGCGGGTTCGAGTCCCGTCCACCCCGCCAATCTTTCTCCCCTCTCAGTCATGGTCCAATCCTGTCCGGGTAGCCGATCCCGGCCGGGTTATCCTCGTATTTCCACCCCCGGTTTCTCATCTTCTGTCCTGCCTGATTTCGTGTCGAGCCGTGTTGGGACGGGGCCAGTGGTGAGCCAAGCTAACAGCGTTGTGTATTTTCCTGTGTTAATATGAACGTGAATCATTAATGAAAGCTGCCGTATAGGAAACTCCCTTGATTCCTCCATTTCCCATTCATGTCAGGTGAGGGGGAGGCTGGGTATCCCGCCGGGGAGTGATCTAACCACGGAGGAAGATCGCGCCAAGGATTTTTTACCTAGGCCTGGTGCCAGACTCCCTAGTGCAACTGAACCGGGGCGAAATCATCGTACGGGAGCTGAGATATATCGCGGACGAGCTGAGCTCGCCGATGGCGCTCGTGGGCGTCGCAGGCAAAGCGTTATTTCCGGGACCGTTTCATCGGCTTTCGGCCGCAGGCGAACGGATCACCGAGCACGATGGATTCGTCCCGGTCCGGGCCGACGCTGACCATGATGACTGGCACACCGATCATCTTCTCAACGGCCTCGATGTATGCCCGGGCATTTTTCGGCAGTTCCCGGATCCGCCGGGCATCGCGGGTCTCCTCGGAAAATCCCTTGAACTTGCGGTACACCGGCACGCACCGGCCCAGATCAATGGGCGAGGCGGGCGGGCTGTCAATGGTCTTTCCGTCCAGCTTGTAAGCCACGGCCACCTTCAACTCTGGCAGCCCCTTGAGCACGTCGAGCTTGGTCATCACGATACCCGTAAGCCCGTTCACCCGGACCGAGTGGCGCAGCACCACCATGTCTAGCCAACCGCAGCGGCGGCGGCGGCCGGTAGTGGCACCGAACTCATTGCCGGCCCGCGAGAGGTGATCACCGACCGGGTCACCCTCGTGTAGTTCCGTCGGGAACGGTCCTGCTCCGACACGGGTCGTATAGGCTTTCGTCACACCGACCACCGAATCCACGGCCGTAGGACCGATGCCGCTGCCGGTGCAGGCGCCGCCCGCAACGGTGCTTGAGCTGGTGACGTAGGGGTAGGTTCCCTGGTCCAAGTCCAGCATGGTCCCCTGCGCACCCTCAAAGAGGACACGTTTGTTGCGCTCGATCAGTCCAGACAGGAGAACGCCGGTGTCCTCCACGTATGGTTTCAGCCGCTCGGCAAAGGGGCCGTATGCCTTCACGATCTGTTCAGCCGTCGGGCAGGCAGTTCCGTATATTTTTTTGAGTATTTTGGTCCGGACCGGCAGGATCGCATCCAGCCGCTCCCGGAACTTCACCGGGTCAATGAACTCGGCCACACGGATACCAACACGGGCCGTCTTGTCCGCATAAGCAGGGCCGATACCCCGTCCAGTGGTGCCGATGGCGCCCTTGCCCTGCTGCTTTTCCTGGGCCGCATCCATGACGCGGTGGTAGTCGAAGATAACATGGGCGCGGTCGCTGATCCGGAGCTGGCGGCCATTTTTCAGGTAGCCCTGCTCCTTCAGTGCGTCGATCTCGCCGAACGTGACCACCGGATCGATCACCACTCCGTTCCCGAGCACGCAGGTCTTGTTTTGGTGTATGATACCCTACGGGATGAGGTGCAGGACCTTTTTCTCCCCACGGACGACCAGCGTGTGGCCGG
>CAZSFB010000243.1:0-5097 GCA_964606035.1 uncultured bacterium
CTTGGCCATGCCTACACGACCGTGGCGGCGGACGTGATCGCCCGTTTCAAGCGGATGCTGGGCTATGATGTCTATTTCCTCACCGGCACCGACGAGCACGGGAAAAAAATGCAGGAGGCGGCCGAGGCACGCGGGGCCAAGACCGACGCCGACATCCAGAAATTCTGTGACGAGGTGGTGCCCAATTTCCAGCAGCTCTGGAAGCGGCTGCTCGTCTCCAATGACGACTTCATCCGCACCACCGAGGAGCGGCACAAGAAGGTGGTGAAAAGCTTCTGGCGGACGATCCGGGAACGCCACCCGAACGATATTTACCTGTCGTCCTATCAGGGGCTCTACTGCACCGCCTGCGAGCAGTTTTACACCGAGAAAGAACTGGAGGGGGGCAATTGCCCGATCCACAAGAAGCCAGCCGTCCAGGTGTCGGAGGAATCGTATTTCTTCGCCATGGGCCGCTACATGCTCCCGCTGCTTGAACATATCGAAACGCACCGGAGCTGGATCGAACCACATGAGCGTTACAACGAGGTCCTCTCCTTTGTGAAAGGCGGCCTTGAAGACCTTTCCGTCTCCCGCTCGACCTTCACGTGGGGCATCCCCGTGGAGGGCGACCAGAAGCACGTCACCTACGTCTGGATGGACGCGCTGGTGAACTACATCTCGGCCCTGGGCTGGGCCCCTGAGTCACCGGGGGAACTTTTTCAGAAATACTGGGCAAATCCTGATGGCGAGGTCCTGCACCTGATCGGCAAGGACATCATCCGGTTCCATACGGTCTACTGGCCCACGTTCCTCATGTCGGCGGGGGTGCCGCTCCCGAAGACGGTGTTCGCACATGGATGGTGGACAGTCGAAGGGCAGAAAATGTCCAAGTCGCTCCGGAACGTGGTGGACCCGAACCGGCTTATTGACGGATACGGGGCAGACCTGACGCGGTATTACCTCATGCGGGCGACACCATTTGGCCAGGACGGAAACTTCTCCCATGAGGAGATGGCGAACCGTGTGCTGGCGGAACTGTCCAACGGCGCCGGAAACCTGCTGGCCCGGGTGCTCTCCGTCGTGGAGAAGGGGCTTGCCGGCACGGACCTCCGCGCGCTGGAACAGCCGGTGGCGGGGGTAACCCTGGACTCCGGGGTTCTTGAAAAGGTCCGCTCGACACTCGGCTGGAACGAGCGGCGCACGAGCGATTTTGCACTGAACCCGGCCGGCATCGCTGACCGATGGCTCCGTGAATTCTGGAGCCGTCCTCCGGTAAAGGAGGGTGGCGAGCCCAATCCGGGCGGTTACTGTGAACGGATGGAGACGCTGAAGTTCGACGCAGCCCAGATGCAGGCCGCCGCCATTGTCACGGCGCTGGACAGCCTTGTCCAGAAGACCGAGCCGTGGAAACTGTTCAAGGATGGCAGGAAGGTTGAGGGCCGCTACGTCTCGCTGGTCTGCCTGAAGGGGCTCAAGGCCATTTGCGTGATGCTGGCCCCGTTCATGCCTGAAAAGATGCAGCAGATGTGGGAGCAGCTGGGCTACGAGGGCCGGGTGGATGCTTTCCGGGCGGCGAAGGACCGGCTGGACCTTGCTCTCTCTCCGGCCATAAAACGCGGCAATCCACTTTTCCCGAACAAGGACCAGATCGCCGAGGTCCGGGACCGGTTTCTCGCAGAGGCGAAAGGCGTTCCGGCGGAGCCCCCAGCTTCCACCCCTGCCGGGAACAAACCAGCCTCCGGCGGAAAGAAGACGGATAAGGAGACTTCGATTCCCGGTGTAATCACGATCGACGACTTCATGAACGTGGAGCTTCGGGTGGCGACAGTCGTCCAGGCCGAACGGGTCGAGAAGTCCGAGAAACTCCTGAAACTCCAGGTGGAGATCGGCGGTGTTCCGCGGCAGGTGATTGCGGGCATCGCCAAAAGCTACTCCCCGGAGCAACTCGTGGGCCGTCAAGTGGTGGTTGTCGCAAACTTGAAACCGGCGAAACTCATGGGCATGGAATCACAGGGCATGATCCTCGCTGCAGAGACCGAGGACGGGCTAGTCTTGGCCGGGTTTGAGCGGCTTCCAAAGGCCGGCTCCCGCGTGAAGTAATCCATGTTCATAGATACCCACTGCCATCTAACGGCCACCGCTTTCGATGCGGACCGTGAGGACGCGTACCAGCGGGCCCGTGAAGCCGGAGTCGGGGTGATGGTGGCTATCGGCGCGGGTTACGGCGTGGACGGAAATGCCCGGGCGGTGGAGTTCGCCAGGTCGCATGAGGGCATCTACGCCGCCATCGGCATCCATCCGCACGAGGCGAAGGAGGCCACCGAGGATATCTATGCGGATCTCGTCCGGCTGGCCCGTGAAAACCCCGGCCGGGTGGTGGGATGGGGCGAAATCGGCCTTGATTACTATTACGAGCATTCGGACCGGCCGGTGCAGCGGAAGGTATTCGGCCGGATGATTGACCTGGCGCTGGAAGTGAATCTGCCCATCATCATTCACGACCGCGATGCCCACGATGAATGCATCGACATGCTGAAGGTGCATGGCGCGGACCGGGTGGGGGGGGTCTGGCACTGCTTCACCGGCGACTACAGCATTGCCCGCAAGGTTCTCGACCTGGGATTCCTGATCTCGATCCCCGGCATCGTGACATTCAGGAATGCGGATGCGCTCCGGGATGTGGTGCGGCGGGTGCCGGTTGAAAGCCTTGTGATCGAGACAGACTCTCCGTTTCTCGCGCCCATTCCTCATCGCGGCAAGCGGAATGAGCCTTCCTATGTTGTGAAGGTGGCTGAGAAAATCGCGGAACTGAAGGCACCACTGACTGTAGGCGACATTGAGCGGATCACGACGCATAACGCCGTCGAGCTGTTCAATCTGAAGGACTACCGGCCGGAGGTCGAAGCGCCGAAGGTGGCCTATTCGATCCGGAATTCGCTTTACCTGAACATCACGAACCGCTGTTCGAACCCCTGCTTCTTCTGCCCAAAGTTCAGCGACTGGACCGTGAAGGGCCATTATCTCAGGCTCGGCCGCGAACCGTCCGTGGATGAGATCAAGGCGGGTGTCGGGGACCCATCAAAATGGGACGAGGTGGTGTTCGTCGGACTAGGGGAACCCACGAACCGGCTGGAGACGCTGAAGGAAGTTGCGGGCTGGCTCAAGGCGAACGGAGCACAGCGGGTGCGTCTCGACACCGACGGCATGGCGAATCTCGTGTACGGCCGGAACGTGGCGGCGGAACTTGCGGGCCTCATTGATTCCGCGAGCATTTCGCTGAATGCCCAGAATGCAGAGGAGTTTGCCCGCGTGACCCGCTCGCCCTACGGCACCGAGGCGTGGCCGAGGGTGAAAGAGTTCATTGCCGAGGCCCGGAAAGTTATTCCTGATGTCCAGGCGACGGTCGTCACTGTTCCGGGAGTGGACGTGGATGCATGCCGCCGGATCGCTGAAGAAGAGCTCGGAGTGCGTTTCCGGGCGCGCGAATACAACGAAGTCGGCTGATTGTGCGGCGGATCACACGGATGCCCGTTTGCAATTTGTAACGGGTGCGGTTTTTGAAACCCGAAAGGCAGGTGGTAGGCTCGCCCGCTGCCCGTCGGTCACCATTTGATGTCGACAATTTCTAGCAAATCCAACGGCCGGTTTCTGCCCCGGGCCGCCCGCCAGTTGAAGGGGTTTGGCCGCATTTCCGGGCTTTGCCTTCTTCTCGTAACCGCCATGGCCGAAGCGCGCCCGCTCGTGGCGGCTCCGGCCCCGGACACCCTGACCGGGGCACGGGTGCTTCTTTCTATCGGTGAATACGATTCGGCTGGCCGGTCATTTCGTCAACTGGCAAAGGCTCAGCCGTCCAATGCGGAGGCCCGCTTTGAATACGGCCGCTACCTGCTGGCATTACGGAAGCCTGAGTTTGAGGCTGCCATTGCCGAGTTTTCGGCGGCCGTGGAACTGGACGGAAAGAATTCGGCTTATCACCTCTGGCTCGCACGTGCTTACGGCGTGAAGATCGAGAACTCCAACATTGTTGCGGCTGCGTTTGGTCCAGTCTGGAAGGTGAAATCTCATTTCGAGAAGGCAGTTGAACTGGAGCCGAAGAACAATCCGGCCCGGGTGGACCTTTTCCAGTATTACCTCTTCGCTCCCGGGATCGCGGGCGGCGGACGGCAGAAGGCGCAGGAGCAGCTCCTGGCCATCGCCCGGAACGAGCCGGGCGGTTATCTCGACTTCATGTCACAGGCGATCTTCGCCCTGGAAAAGGCGGACTGGGAGGCTGTGGACATCGCCTATCAGAGACTGCTCCAGCTCGAGCCGAAGCAGGCCGGGCAGCTTCGGCTCCAGTATGCGACAGTGATGATCAGCCAGGGAAAATACGATCGCGCCATCCAGATTCTCAAGGCTGCAGCGTCGTCAGATTCGGACATTGATCCGCCGTTCAAGATCCTCCAGCCGTCCTATGTCCGGAACGGCTACTACGAGCGGGTGCGGTATGAACGGGAGCACAATGTGAAGGTGGACGTGAGCGGCATGTCTGTCACACGCCGCCAGCTTGGCGCCGAAGCCAATACCGACTCGAAGTTCATTGAATGCCTGAGGCTGCTCGGCGGGCTCTACGACAAGTTCGGCCACAAGGAGATGTCGACCCTCTTTTTTGCCCGCGTCAGGCAGGCGGAGTCGGCCAGCCGATAGTCCGGTGTTGTCAGGCCCGGGCGGGCTGTGGCGGAAGCTCGATGGGGCCGCCCCGGATGCAGGCGGCCAGGCCGCCGGTGATGAGCCGGGTAAGCAGTTCCGTTTCGGTATCCAGGTCAATGCGCTCGCGGCTTTCCATTTTCCTCATTACCACACCCACGCAGGTGGAGACCGTCGCCCAGGCGAGAGTCTCGATCTGCTTCGGTGTTAGTGGAGCACCACGGAATGACCGTGCCATGTCTGCCACGAGATCCGCGACAGCCTCCCGGAACAGCTGGTCACCCAGGGGAAGCTGCCAGGAGTTAGACCGCGCCCGTTCCCGGATCAGGATGCGGAAAAGGTCCTCATGGTCATGGGTGAACTTGAGAAAGGTGTGAATGGATGCCCGCGTCTGGTCCATCAGGTTGGAGCCCCGGCGGTGCCGTCCCG
>CAZSFB010000244.1:0-5096 GCA_964606035.1 uncultured bacterium
GAGTCGCCGCTGGAGCTCTGCCCAGGGCGGCTCGGCTTCCGCTTCTTCGGCCTCGTCATCGCCCGGGATGAGCATCTTCGACTTGATCCGGGCCAGTTCGGCCGCCATGGCAAGAAATTCCCCCGCCATGTCGATATTGAGCTCCTTCATGAGCTCGATATATTCCAGATACTGTTCGGTAATGAGAGATATCTTGATATCAAAAATGTTGATGCGGCTTTTCTGGACAAGATGCAGCAGCAGGTCCAGGGGCCCTTCGAACAGGGGGAGTTCCAGCTCGTAGTCGAGCTCACTCTCGAAGTTGTCGTCCGCCGGGGCGCTCATGGGATTCCGTCAGTAGCATTGGCCGCACGGGGCCACAACAGGGAAAAACGGGGCTGTGAGTTGGCTGTGGAGAAGTGCTAGGCTCGCGCCACCATGATGAACGGGAAAAAAGTTATCTGTGTCATGCCCGCGTACAACGCGGAGAAAACCCTGGAACGGACGGTGGCCGAGGTGCCGCGTGAGGTCGTGGACGAGATCATCGTCGTGGATGACCATTCGAGCGACCAGACCGAGACGCGGGCGAAGGCTCTCGGCCTTACCTGCATCCGTCATCCGAAAAACCGGGGTTACGGCGGTAACCAGAAGACCTGTTACACCGAAGCGCTAAAGCGCGGCGCGGACATCGTTGTGATGGTTCACCCGGACTACCAGTATACGCCGCGGCTGCTGCCAGCGATGGTGGCTCCCATTGCCTATGGGCTCTATCATTGCACACTGGGTTCCCGGATCCTCGGGGTGGGAGCGCTCCGGGGCGGAATGCCAATTTATAAATATGTTTTCAACCGGGTGCTTACGCTCACGGAAAACCTGATCGTGAACTACAAGCTGTCGGAATATCACACGGGCTACCGGGCCTTCAGCCGGGAATTGCTGGAAACGCTTCCGCTTGAGGAAAACTCAGACGATTTCGTCTTCGACAACCAGATGCTCGCCCAGGCAATCTACTTCGGTTTCGACATCTGCGAAGTCACCTGCCCGACTCTCTATTTTGAGGATGCTTCATCCATCTCATTCAAGCGATCGGTGGAGTACGGTTTCGGTGTGCTGGGTACGGCCCTTGAGTTCCGGATGAACCGGTGGGGCTGGTCGAAGTCGGCCCGGTTTTCCTCCGGCGGGCGGCGGCTTCCAAAACCTTGAGTGCCGGCTGAACGTACCGGAATGATCCGTTATCCCGGCTAAGGACAGTATGAAAGCGGATTTTGTCAGCAAAATCGACGCGCTGTGATGTCACTCACTTCACATGCAGGTTCATCAGTAATAGATTCGCGCCGTCACTGATGAGTCCAGCGGATACCCGCCGGAGTCCCAGATGCCAATCCCGGTTCAGCACGAACCACGAAAGAAAACCCAATTGAAGGGGCAGGAGTAAACCAGAATGTTCGATCGTATTTTTTCCAGCAAGATTTTTGCCGCAGGATGTCTTTCCCTCGCCTTGGCCGCGGGTTGCGGCTCGAGTGGTGGAGCGGGTTCCGGAACTGGAGATCCGCTTGGTGATTCGGTTCTTGGCAGCGCGGAAGCCGCCGCTATCGAGTCGTCGCTCATTTCCCTCGTCAGTGAAGGTGATATGACGCCGGATACCATTTCTGGAGGTCCCGCAGCAGAAGAATATGCAACCGCTCTTGGTGATTGCGCCACGGTGGATCTGAACGTGGTTACCATCGAATTCCCCTGTGATGACTACCCGAACGTGGAGTCCGGCACGCTGGAAGTCACGTTTGGCGATTCGACCGTAGCGTTCGAGACGATTGATCTGCTTGTCACTGTCAATGGCGCCGAGATCACGATCAGCAGCACTGCGGTCTACCAGGGTGACAGCACCTGGCTGATTGAGTCCAATACGGAGGTGAGCTTTGGTGAAGGCAGCTCAACGACCGAGGGCGATTACACGGTGACAACCGGCGACCCGTGCTCGACAATAAATGGCGATGTGACAATCACGATGGACTTGCCGGAACTGGAAGACCTGCCGGTGGATCCGATGTTCAACGCCGAGTTCGATGAGTACGAAGTCTGCAATGACGGCGGTTGCCCGGATGGGACCTACTCGATCGGTCTCGAGGGTATCTATGAGATCGCCATCGATTTCGACAAGACCACGGGCGAGGCGACCATCACCATTGACGTGACTGGCCAGGATTCCCGTACCGTTGGTCCGGTTGTTCTCGAGTGCACGACCCGCTGATCGTAACGCGGCTTGTGGGAAACGGGGTGCGGGAGACCGCGCCCCTTTTCTTTTGGCGGGGCTGGTCAGTCCCACCCTTCAGAAAAGAACGCACGTACGTCACTAATCATCCGGTCCCAGCGGCCAATGGATTTTTTTAACGGAGGCAGGGAGTCGACAAAGACCTGGCCAAAACCCTTGGTGGCGATCCGCGAGTCGAGAACCGTTACCACGCCCCGGTCGGTTTTCGACCGGATAAGCCGTCCGAATCCCTGCCGGAACCGGATTACTGCCTGTGGCACGGACATTTCGCTGAAATCGCTGCCTCCCCTGGCGCGGATCCGCTCGGCGCGGGCCTGCTGGATGGGGTCACTAGGCACGGTGAACGGGAGTCTGGTAATGATGACGTGACGGAGCTGGTCACCGGGGACATCCACACCCTCCCAGAAACTAGCGGTCGCAAAAAGGACGGGATGGCTGGCCGCTCGGAACTGTTCTGCAAGGCGGCCTTTGCGGCCGGCTTCCTGGCGAAAAAGCGAGAGTCCACCGGATTTGAGGGTGATTTCCAGCTCCCGCCAGCAAGCATCCAGCAGCGCATAGGAAGTAAATAGAACAAAGGCGTGGCCCCCGGAGGCCAGAACGAGATCCTTCACGAGCCCGGGCAGTTGCTGCCGAAACCGGTCCGACTTCGGATCGGGGATATCTGACGGGGCTGCAAGCATGGCCTGCCGTTCGAAGTCGAAAGGGCTGGTAAGCAGCAGTTCGGAGCGGCGGTCCCTGCTGGAAAGATCCAGTCCGGCCTGACGGGCATAGTTGGTAAACTCCTGACCGACAGCGAGGGTGGCACTGGCCAGCGCCACAGCCTCCACCTTGGGTTGCGAGAAGAGGGCATGATCCAGAAACGGCCCCGGCTCGATCTGGGCGCGGTGCAACGAGACGCGTCGCCGCTCTGTATCAAGTTCCACCCACGTGCAGTGATCGTCACCGCCCGATACCAGCAAGCCGATCTCTTCGGCGGCCAGTTCGAGCCGTCCCTGCATGGATTTGAACTCGACCAGGTTCGCCTGGGCATCTTTGGCCAGATCGCTGTTCGCCTTGACTCCGCGCACAAGGGTTTCCAGAAGCGCGGCAAGGCGGACAATCTGGGTGGACAGTTCTTTTGCTGGTTCCTCCACGTTTTTCTGGAATCCTGCCTGCTGGCGCTCCCTACGGGTTAACCGGAGTTTTGGGAACCGCCCGCGCAGTTCATCCGCCGGTATCATCCGCTCGAAGTTGTCATACCAGTTGTCGAACACGCGCCGCCCGGTTTCCCGGAGGTCCCGGACAGCATCCCGGACCGCTCCGGCCGTTTTCAGCAACTGGGTGGAATCGGCACCCTTGCCTCCCGTCCGGTTGACCCGGGTTTCAAACTGTCCAAGCAGCCCCTTGATCGGGTCCCGGGTGGAGACAAGCCGCTGGCAGATTTTGGCGATCCGGGTCGCAGAGACGACAGAGGTGGACGCAGAGGTCGCGGTGTCGGGCAGGTGGTGTGCTTCATCGACCACGACGGCCTGGTAGGGTGGCAGTACGGCGGCATCGGTGAACTGGTCCAGTTCGGCCTTCACGTTGAGGTCCGAGAGAAGCAGGTGATGGTTCACGACAAGGATTTCCGCCGATGCTGCCTTGCGGCGCGCCTGGTAATAGAAACATTCGTTGTAGAACGGGCAGCGTGTACGGAGCGTCTGGTCAGTCATTGAGGCGACCTTCTCCCATTGGCTTTCGCTGGCGGCCACGCCGAACTCGCCGCGTTCACCAGTGGTGGTTGAAACGGCCCAATTCGCCAGCTCGCGGACCGCATCTGACGAATCGTCATCCAGTTCAAGGGTTTCCTGTCTTGAAAGCTCCGCGGCTTTCCGCTTGCAGACATAGTTTGAGCGGCCGAGCAGAGTGGCGACCTTGATGCTCTCTCCAATGGCTCTCTCCAGAAGTGGGATGTCCTTTTCCATGAGCTGGCGCTGGAGCGTGTGGGTCGCGGTGGACACAACCACCCGCTTGCCATGACGACGGGCCCAGTCGAGTGCCGGGAGCAGATAGCCAAGGGATTTTCCCACGCCAGTGCCAGCCTCTATGACGGCGATCCCTTTCCGTTCAAAGGTTTCAGCGAGTGTGATAGCCATCTCGGCCTGTTCCGGGCGGGGTTCAAAGGAGTCAAATATCGTTGCGAGGCTCCCGCCGTCCTCATAAAACGCCGAGATGGTTCTGGTGTCTAGTGGCCGTGCATCCGCCTCCCGGAAGGGTTCCACCACCCGGTAAATGTGGTCTGCCTCGTTGTTGATGATGAAAAAACCCACGCCCCTGCCGCCAAGCTGTGAGGCAATTTCAAGGTCCGGCTCGGAAGGCCGCAGGTCTCCGCCCGGATGGTTGTGTATGACGGCTTCGCCGGGCTGGGGGCGGATCTGAGGTGCCGGGACCGAATCCTCTCCGCCGCGGGCGAGCGGTTCCACCCAGCAGATCCGGCCGTCTGAATCCAGCCGCGCGAGAAAATATACCTCGTTCCCTCCGGACGCTTGGACTTCGTCCCGGAGGGCTTTCTGGGCGGAGGGTGTCCAAGGGGGCTCAATGGGCGGCACGGGGGGCAGTATGCATGGGAATCCGGTCCGGACAAGGTTGACCTCCCGGAAGCCGTGCTAGGGTTGAGTAAATCTATGGGGCACCCACTGGTTGCACAGATGCTTTCAGGAGACCGTCGGGCACTCGCCCGCTTGATCTCGCTGATCGAAAATCGCTCTAGGGAATCCGGCGAACTGATGGCGGAAATCTGCCGTCATGGCCGGGGCGCTCAGGTGCTGGGGATTACTGGTCCGCCCGGCGCCGGAAAAAGTACCCTGACGGACCGCCTTGTGGCCCGCTA
>CAZSFB010000245.1:0-5093 GCA_964606035.1 uncultured bacterium
ACGCTTGCGATCCTGAACAATGCGGGCGGTTCCACGCTGACCGTGACCAACAACAGCACGGCCGTGACGAACGGTGTGATCACCTTCACGGGCGTAAACCTGGACCGGACTGGCAGCGGGTATACTCTGCGGGTTACATCGGCGCCTGTTCTGACCCCGGCGACTTCCAATACCTTCGACATCACCCACGGTGCAGCGGCGCAACTCGCTTTCACCTCCGGTCCCGTGAACCGGACAGCGGACCAGACGCAGTCCGTGGACGTGACCATTCTGGACCAGCACGGCAACACCGTGACCACTGGACCGGATTCGACCCGGAACGTGACGCTGTTTGTGCAGAACAATCCGGGCGGCTCGACGCCCTCAGGACTTGGGCCGTGGCCGGCCGTGGCCGGCGTGGCAAACTTCCCCGCCGTCTACCTGGACAAGACGGGTACGGGTTACGTGCTCAGGGCGGAATCCGTACCCCTGACCAATGCCATTTCGGCACCGTTCGATATCACGCATGGTGCGGCGACCAAACTTGCCTACAGCATCCAGCCGGGCGATGTGACGGCCGATGACTCCCAGGCAGTAGAAGTGCGCGTCCTCGACGCCAATGACAACCTGGTGGATACCGGTGCGTCGGCAACTGCACCCATCACGCTGTCACTGTATTCAGGTAGTGGAGTGCTCACCGGCGGCGGAACGATCGGAGCGACGGCCGGTGTGACAAACTTCTCCTCCGTTCACGTGAACCTCGTGGGTGCGAAGCAGCTTCGGGCCACTTCCACGGGCCTCACATGGGCTGACTCCAGCATTTTCAATATCACCCACGGCGTGGCGACTCAGCTGGCTTATTCGCTCCAGCCGGTGACGCAGACCGCCGACGATACGATGAATGTTACGGTGGATATCCGCGACCAGCATGGCAACACTGTCACGACTGGCCCCGATTCCTCGAAGTCCGTGCTGCTCTCCATCGACAACAATCCGGGGTCTTCGGTGCTCTCCGCGTCCACGAATCCGCTTGGTGCGACGGCGGGTATCGCCGCCTTCACCCTTGTCAACCTGAACCGGACCGGCACGGGCTACACGCTGCGGGCACAGGCCACGGGAGTGGCAGATGCGGTTTCCCCGGCCTTCAACATTACGCCAGGTGCTCCGGCCAGGGTCGTCTTCGGCACCCTGCCGTCCGCCACGCAGACGGCGGGTGTGGCATGGGCGGATTTCTCCGGTGAGATTCTGGACGCCAACGACAATCTCACGGCATCCACCGCTACGGTGACCGTGGAGCTGGTGACTGGCAGTGGTTCGCTGACAGGCACCGCCTCGGTCGCGGCAACTGCCGGCGCAGCGACGTTCAGCGGGATCGGATACGTCACGGCGGAGGCCATCTCGGTCAGGCTGACCTCAACGGGTCTGACGCCATCCGGTGCCGAGAATATCACTGTCAATCCGTCTGGCACCATTTCGCTGGTGTTTGCGACCCAGCCCGGCAACATTGATGCCGACAACACCCAGACGGTCACCGTTGAGGTGCGGGATGACTTTAACAACCTCGTGCTGGCTGCGACAGATCCAGTCACGCTTTCGTTCCAGAGCAATCCGGGTTCCGCAAGCCTTAACGCGACCTTGAATCCCGTCGTGCCGGTCCTTGGCGTGGCGACATTCCTGAATGTGCATGTGAACAAGGCCGGCAGCGGATACCAGTTGCGTGCATCCGACGGCGTGAATGCCGATGGCACCTCGGACCCGTTTGATGTGTCGCATGGCGCGTCCACGCACCTGCTGTTCACGTCCGGACCGGTGAACGCGGCGGCCACGGACACCCAGTCCATCTCGGTGTCGGTCCTCGACCAGTATGACAACGTGGTCCTTTCAGCGAGCGATCCGGTGACGCTGTCCATTGACTACGATCCCACGGGGCTGGCAGCGATCTCCGGTGAAGGGCCGAATATTCCGGTGTCAGGTATCGCGGTATTCCCGTCAGTCAACATTGACCGTGCGGGGACGGGCTTCGAGCTGAGGGCCTCGGACGGCTTCGTGACGGACGCAATCTCCGCGCCGTTCGACATCACCCCGGGTGCGGCCTATGCCGTCAACTGGGTGGACCAGCCGGGAGCTAACGATGCCGACAGCTCCCAGTCCGTATCGGTCGAGGTGGTTGACTCCAACTATAACCGGCTGACCGGTGACGACTCGACGCAGGTGTCACTGGCGATCCAGGTGAACCCGGGCCTCTCGGCGATCACGGGCGAAGGACCGTTTGCAGCCAGTTCGGGCCTGGTGACCTTCCCGTCCGTGAACCTGAACAAGACCGGCACCGGGTACGTGCTCCGTGCCTCGTCGGGAATCCTTCAGACGGATGACTCCGATCCGTTCGATATCACGCACGGCGCGGCAACGCAGCTTGCGTTCATCGTGGAGCCGACGGATACGGGCGCGGGCTCGGCGATCCTCTTCGAGGTGGAAATCCTCGACGCCCACCTGAACCGGGTGACGACGGGTCTGGCCTCGTCAGCGGACGTGACGGTGTCGCTAAATAGCGGAGCCGGCGCGATCGGCGGAACGCTCACGAAGGCTGCTTCGTCCGGTGTGTCGCAGTTTACCGCTGTGGAAAGTGTTTATGTGGACCTCGTGGGGTCCAAGACCCTGCGTGTCCAGAGTGCGGGACTCACGGATGCGGTGTCCGCCGCCTTCAATATCAATCCGGGTGCGGCGGCGAAGCTGGCATTCACAGGCCAGCCGGTGAACCGCACGGCAGTGCAGACCCAGACCGTTACCGTCTCGATTCTGGATGCCTACGACAACCTCGTGGCGTCGGATGGTTCCACGATGGTGTCGCTCACCCTGGACAACAACCCGACCGCTGCAGTGCTCACGACGGATGCGAGCCCGGTGCAGGCGAGCGGCGGCGTGGCGACCTTTACCGGTGTGAACGTCGACAAGGCTGGAACGGGCTACACGTTGCGTACACTCTCGGCCCCGGCCCTGACCGAGGATGCCTCCGATCCGTTCGACATCACCCACGGCCCGGCCGCCCAGCTCAGCTGGGCAGGGACCTTCTCGAACATCGATTCGGTCGGTGGCCAGTCGCAGACAGTCCGCATCGAGGACGTGAACGGCAACCTGGTGGATTCCGATAACACCACCGAGGTCTCAATTGCTTTCCTCAGCAACCCCGGCAGTGCGACGCTGACGTTCACCGGCTCGAATCCGGTCATGGCGGTGAACGGTCTTGCCAGTTTCCCGGACATCAACGTCGATAAAGTAGGCACCGGATATGTAATCCGGGCGACCTCGGCACCGGTGCTCACCAATGCCGACTCCAGCAGCTTCGACGTTTATGCGGGTCCGGCCGACCAGCTTGCCTTCACCGTGCAGCCGGTGAACACCGTGGCGGGTGACTACCTTACTCCATCCGTGGAGATCCGCGATGCCAATGGCAATCCGGTGACCACCGGCGCCGGTTCGATGCTCGACATCACGCTGGTTCTCGAATCGGGCACCGGTTCGCTGCTGGGGACGACGACCCTGCAGGCGGTTGGCGGGACGGCGGCGTTCGGACTGACCGAGAACGCCCGGATCGAGATCGTGGGAACAAAAAAGATCCAGGCGACTTCCACCGGCCTGACCCCTGCCAGCTCTGACTGGTTCGACATCACCCATGCGGCTGCTGCTGCGCTCGCCTTCACCGACCAGCCGTTGACGACCCCGGCGGGCAGCTATCTGCTTCCGGCTGTCGAGGTACGCGACGCCTTCGGCAATACCGTTTCTTCGGGTCCAGATTCCGGCGCGGACATCACCCTGACGCTGCTCTCAGGCACAGGTATTCTTTCCGGGACTGCAACGCTGACGCCCTCGTTTGGTCTCGCCGCCTGGTCGGGTGCGCAGGCGCTCTCGATCGACCTGGTGGGCACGAAGGTGCTTCGCGCCACGCAGGGACCGCGGACCGTTGATTCCGATCCGTTCGACATCACTCACGCGGCTGCCACGAAGCTGGTGTTCTTCCCCGGCGACCCGGTGAACAACGCGGCCGGGTCGGGCCAGAACTTCGACGTCCGGGTGCTGGATGCTTACAACAACCTTGTTGACTCCGGTCCGGATTCCACCACGGTCATCACCCTGACACTGGACGTGAACCCTGGCGGCTCGGTGATCTCGGGCGGTAACGTTCTGCCAGCGTCTGGCGGTGTGGCTGCCTTCACGAACATCTCCCTCGACAAGACCGGCACGGGTTACGTGATGCGTGCGTCCGGCGGCTCGCTGACGGATGCCGTTTCCGGGACCTTCGACATCACGCCGGGGACCGGGACGAAACTCCTGTTTATCGCCCAGCCAGCGATGATCCAGGCGACAGACACGCAGCTGGTGTCGGTGGGCGTCTACGACACCAACGACAACCTGGTGACCAGTGATGGCCTGTCGCAGATTACGCTCTCGCTCTACGACAATCCGGGCGGCGCGACACTCACCGGTGGCTCGGCCGTAACGGTATCAGCCGGTGTGGCGACGTTCCCGGCCGTCAACGTGGACAAGACCCAGACGGGATACCGGCTGGAGGCGACGAGCGGTATCCTGACGGCGGACTATTCGTCGTATTTCGATATCACCCCCGGCCCGGACTACAAGGTCGTGTGGACCGTCGCACCCGCAAATCTCCAGAACGCCGACAACACCTGGGGGACGTTCTCTGCGGCCGCGGCCGATGCCAACGACAACCTTACCGGCAATCTGGCCGATATTGACCTGGTTCTCGTGAGCGGTTCGGACACACTCGGCGGCACCCTGTCGAAGTCCGATATCTACGTTGATTTCGATGACATCACCTACCGCACGGCGGAACCGGTCCAGGTCAAGGCGACCGCACCGGGGCTCCAGGATTCCCCGACCGAAAATATCACGGTGGCTCCGGGCGCGAGTGTCTACGTGGCGTTCTCCACGGCGCCGTCTTCGCCGGTGACGGCGGGCGCGACCTGGAGCAGCTTCGATGCTGAGATCCAGGACAACTGGGGCAACCCGACGCTGCTCGACGCGAACTCCGTCTGGGTCGTGCTCACGTCCGGAACGGGAACGATCAACGGCACGTCCTCGAAACTCTCGTCCGCCGG
>CAZSFB010000246.1:0-5077 GCA_964606035.1 uncultured bacterium
GTCCGGTTCGAGGGCGAGATCTGGCATATCCAGACGGAGGATTCCGGCCGGGATAATCCCCACATCATTACGCTCCTATACAAGGGCGGGAACATCTTTGCCCGCAAGAAGGTGAGCTATGCCGACATTCTGGAAAACCCGAATGTCGAGGATGTGGTGCGGAGTCTCATGCAGGAGCAGCACAAGGCTATGCTCCGGGACCTGAAAAGCGGGGTTTTTTCGGACAAGAAGGCAGCCGCTCCCGTACCTGCGGGTGCAGCACCGGTTGCGCCATCGGCTCCGGCCGCACCTGCCCCGGCCGCACCCGGCCCTGTTCTGGCCGAACATGCCCCGGCCGAATCCACTCCGGAGTTCGATCTGGATAACAGTGAAGTGGATTCACCCTTTGGAGCGGACCTGATCTCGAACAAGAGCCTCGACGAGGTGATCCTTGGCTACCTCGCCCTGGAGCTGAAGGACGAAAAATAGGACCCTGCGGTTTAACTGGCGGCGAATTCGTTACCCTGCATTTTTTACATATGGCTCCTGGCAATTTTACTTGCGAAATCCATTCGATTAGACGATGTTTCGCATTAATAGAGAACGGTATCTGAAAACGGCGGAGACGCCACAGGAATTCGGGTAATTCAGGAGCAGGGGCTATGGGGAAACATCTGGCGATCGGACTGCGTATCAGGGGGCTTCGTGAGTCCCGGGGGCTTTCCCAGTCGGATGTGGCCAGTGGTTCGGGTTTGAAAAAGGAATACATCTCCCGCATTGAAAACCAGCATATCATCCCGACCTTCAACACCCTTGAGGCGCTCGCCAAGGGGATGAAGGTCGATGTCCTAGACATTGTCGGCTTCGGCGGGAACAACCACTCCCCCCGCCTGACCGATGACGAGCGCAAATGGTCAAAGATCTACCAGCAGATCCAGAAGCGTCCGGCCTCCGACCGGCGCCGCATCATTCGTAACGTCGAAAAGATCATCTCTGCCCGGAGCTGATTCCGGCTACCGGGAAAGAGTTTCCCCGGCCCCGGACCGCGCAGGCGCGCCGGAAACCGGGGGAACTGTCCGGGCTATCGCCGCGGGTCAGGCGGTCTTCACTTCGCGTGTGAAGCCCGGAAGGTTCGAGAACCGCTCCGTATGGTAGTCGGCGTCGCCGAAAAGCCCCTGCAGTACGCGAACCCTCTTGAAGAATAGTCCCGCATCCTGCTCGTCGGTAATACCGATACCGCCGTGGAGCTGGATCGTGTGCTTCTGTACGAACCAGCCGCCTTCGGTAAGATAGGCCTTGGCGGCGGAGATCTGCTCCTTGCGCTCGTTTTCGTCGGCCTCGTCTGCCTTGATCGCGGCTAGGATCATCGTGGATTTGCAGAGTTCCACCTGGGTGAACATGTCGGCCGCCCGGTGCTGGATGGCCTGGAACGAGCCGATGGGACGGCCAAACTGTTCGCGCTGCTTGAGATAAAGCACCGTCCGCTCGAACATTTCGTTGATGCATCCCTGGGCCTCGGCGCAGGCCGCTGCCGCGCCGCGGTCAATGATCCGTTCGAGCTCCGGAAGTGCCGCGCCTTCCTTGCCGAGCAGACGGTCGGCGGGAACTTCAACCCCTTCGAAGCGGAGCAGGGCCGTCTTCTGCCCGTCCATGCCGTTCACGGCCGTGCGGGTGAGCCCCTTGGCACTGGCATCCACGATGAAGAAGCCGAGACCATTCGCGTCCAGCTGGCTGCCGGAGGTCCGCGCCACAACGACAATCTGGTCAGCAGCGTGGCCGTTCAGCACCCACCGCTTTTCACCGGTGATCCGGTAGCCGGAAGCGGTTTTTTCGGCTTTCGTCAGGCAATCGTTAAGGTTGTAGCGGCTCTGCTTCTCGGCATAGGCGAGCGCCAGCGAGGTGGAACCCTCGATCATGGGGGCGAGGAATTTCTCGCGCTGGGCAGGAGTGCCGAGCCGGGCAATGGCCTCGCCGGCGAGCACCACCGACGCAATATAGGGCTCGGGTACGAGGCCGCGCCCGAGCTGTTCAAGGATCAGGGCCACGTCCACGAAAGTGCCTCCGAAGCCGCCAGCTTCCTCGGAATAGGCTACGCCCATCCAGCCGTTTTCAGCCATCTTCTTCCAGACGGCCTTGTCCCAGCCGGTTTCCGTTGTGCGCATCTTGCGGAAGCGCTCCACGTTGGAGTCGTTCTTCACCCACTTGGCGGCGGCCGCCACGAGCATCTTCTGTTCATCGTTCAGATCGAAGTTCATCTTGTGTTTTCCTCAGGTCTGCAAGGTTTCTCTGGCTGGTTGCGGTCCGTACGGCTCAGGCGCCGGGGAGCTGGAGGATCATCTTGGCGATAATGTTCCTCTGGATCTCGTTCGAGCCGCCATAGATGGTCGTGGCACGCAGATAGTTGTACTGCGACGCAACCCACTGCTCATGACGTGGCAGGGCATCATCGCCGGAATCGAACCATCCGAGGGCGTCGTGTCCCATGGCGTCCATCATGTGCTCGTAGGCGAACTGCTGGAGTTCCGAGCCCACGAGCTTCAGGATCGAGCTTTCGGGACCGGGGGCGCGGCCCAGCTGGGCGGCCGAGAGGGTCCGGTAGTTGGCCATCATGAGCGCCCTGTGCTTGATCTCCAGTGCAGCGATCCGCTTGCGGAACTGCGGGTCGTCGAGGAGCGTCTTCGGGCCTACCGGCGTCTCTTTCGCAATGCGCTTCAGCAGGTTGATGTAACGGCGGGTCTCGCCGACTCCGGCGATCATCGTGCGCTCGTGGCCAAGCAGCGCCTTTGCCATGGTCCAGCCGCCGTGTTCGGGGCCCACACGGTTTGACTGCGGCACCCGGGCGTTCTCGAACCAGGTCTCGGAAAAGGCGGGCGTTCCGCCGGTTGTAAGGAACGGCTTCACCTGTACGCCGGGAGTGTTCTTGATATCGACAAGAAGGAACGTGATGCCTTCCTGCTGCTTGCCGTCGGCTTTCGTGCGGCAGAGGACGAAGACCCAGTCAGCGTGCTGGGCATAGGTCGTCCAGGTCTTCTGGCCGTTCAGGATATAGTCATCGCCATCCTTGTCGGCCCGGAGCCGGAGGCTGGCGAGGTCAGATCCGGCGTTCGGCTCGGAATAGCCCTGGCACCACACTTCCTCGCCATTGAGAATCTTTGGAAGGAACCGGGCCCTCTGCTCCGGAGATCCGAACTGGATGATGAGCGGTCCGACCATCGAAAGGCCGAAGGGTGAAAGTGGCGGAGTGTTGGCCCGGGAGCACTCTTCGACCCAGATGAACCGCTGGGTGGCGTCCCAGCCGGTGCCACCCACTTCTTTGGGCCAGTGGGGGGCGGCCCAGCCCTTTTTCGCCAGGATACGGTGCCATTCCATTGTGTCGGCATGTTCGAAGTGCGCGCCATTGTGAGCCTTGGTCTTGATGTGCGCCGGCATGGCGGAGTCGATCCATGCGCGGACCTCGTCGCGGAACTTTATCTGCTCTGGGGTGAATGACATATCCATGACTGAACGGTTCTCCTTCATGTGACTGGCGGAGATTCAAACTGGCCGGCTGTGCCCGGCCGTATCTCCAGCCTCGTTTAGGTAGCCGCCCGGAACGGGCTAGCCAATTGTCTGTCTAAAAACTGTCATTTCTTTTGCCGGTCTGCTGACATGCGAGTCAGTGGGCGCAGTCATGCCGAATCTGCCTTGCAGAACGGGTCAGGCGCTCGCCGCTCTTGCATCCGGTGGCCCATTGGCTACATGGTCAACTGGACGCCAGAACGGCGCATTGACTGGGGACGGCACCACTTGAGCACACCGCGGGATATAGGCTCTTCACTGCTTGCCACCATTGCAAGGCTCGGTGCCGGTGTCGTAGCAGAGGCTCCGGCCAAACGGCCCGGCCGTCCGCTGGAACTGTACGAGTTCGAGAACTGCCCCTTCTGCCGCAAGGTGCGCGAGTCGCTCACAGAGCTGGATCTCGAAGCCGTCATCTACCCCTGTCCGAAGGGTGGACAGATCTATCGCCCGAAGGTGAAGCAGCTGGGCGGCAAGGAGCAGTATCCCTTCCTCGTGGACCCGAACACCGGAGTACAGCTGTACGAGTCGGCCGAGATCGTTTCCTATCTGTTCCGACAGTATGGCGAGCGGTCGCCGGGTCCGCTTCTCTCGATCGATCCGCTGGCCAACTTCACTTCGATGGTGGCGTCGGCGACGAGACCCTCCCGCGGCAGCCGTGCCCGGCCGTCGAAGCGGCCGGAGAAAATCCTGGAACTCTACAGTTTTGAGGGCAGTCCCTACTGCCGGATCGCACGGGAAACCCTGTGCGAACTGGAGCTTCCGTATCTCCTGCATAACGTCGGCAAGAAAAGCCCAAGCCGCGAGGCGTTCGTGAAGCTGTCCGGCAAGATGATGGTCCCCTACCTGGTGGATCCGAACACCGGCCGCAGCATGTTCGAGTCCGCCGACATCCGGAAATATCTCGTCGAAACCTACGGAACCTGAGCGCTTTTCCGGCGCCGTCCGTCCGCAACCAGAGAGGATCCCGAACATGGAACGAACCCTTTTCAAGCCTGAACACGACCTGTTCCGCCAGAACTTCCGGAAGTTCCTGGAGAAAGAGGTTCTTCCCCACTACGAGGAGTTCGAGGACAACGGCATGGTTTCCCGCGAGGTGTGGAAGAAGGCGGGCCAGCAGGGCTACCTCGTTCCATGGATGCCGGAGGAATATGGCGGCGCGGGTGCCGACTGGCTCTACTCGGTGGTGCTGATCGAGGAGGTCGGACGCGCAAACGTGGCTGGATTCGGCCTCTCGCTCCACAACGACGTGGTGGCCCCCTACCTTGTGGACTGGCTGAAGCCGGAACTGAAGAAGGAGATGCTCCCGCAGATCCTCACCGGAGACAAGATCCTTGCGGTGGCCATGACGGAGCCGGGACACGGCTCGAACCTGGCGGGCATCCGCACGACTGCCCGCAAGGACGGCGACCACTATGTGATCAACGGCCAGAAGACCTTCATCACGAACGGTCAGATCTGCGACTGGGTGGTGGTGGCTGCCAAAACCAACCCCGACGCCAACCCTCCGCACAAGGGAATCACGCTGTTCCTCGTGGACACG
>CAZSFB010000247.1:0-5071 GCA_964606035.1 uncultured bacterium
GCCCAGAAAAAGAAAATTCCGTGCATTACGAAAGCGGGCGGCGACCCGTTCAATATCGAGTTCCAGTTTCAGGACCTCTTCGATCATAGCAGGAAGGTGGCGGAGTTCCTTTGCGGCTGCCTTGAACTGGGCCGCGCCTATCCGCTTCCGCACTGATGCCAACGTAAGCGCCACAAGCAGCAGACAAACGAGTGCATTGATAAAGCATTTCGTACTCGCAACACCGATTTCAGGCCCGGCATGCATCAGGATCGTCTCGTCCGCCTCTCGGGTCATGGTCGAGCCGAGCATATTGACAATCGCCAGCGTCTGGGCGCCCTTCCCGGATGCCATCCGTAGCGCCTGAAGAGTATCCGCGGTTTCTCCAGACTGGCTGACAGCAATTGCCAGAGTGTTCCTCGTTATTACCGGATCCCGGTAACGGAACTCACTCGCAACGTCTGTATCGCAGGGTATCCTTGCCAGACGTTCAATCCAGTAACGCCCCACTTGTCCAGCATGCCAAGACGTTCCGCATCCAAGAATAACCACCCGGTCTATACGCTTCAGGTCGATATTCTTGAAGGTCAGTGGTAAGCCTGCAGAGGGCAAGCGGCCAGCAAGAGCATTGGCGACTGCAAGTGGCTGTTCATGAATTTCTTTCAGCATAAAGTGCTTGTATCCGCCCTTTTCCGCTGAAACCGGGTCCATGTCTACAGTCGTGAGTGAACGTTTTTGTTTCCGCCCCCTGCTGTCGGTGACAATGATACCCTTCGAAGAAATCTCCGCGACATCACCGTCTTCAAGAAACATGACCTGTCTGGTGAAAGGCAATAGTGCAGGAAGGTCGCTGGCCACGAGAAATTCACCATCTTCATCCCCCACACCGGCAATAAGCGGTGCACCATTTCGCGCCCCCACGATGGCTCCGGGGAAGCGCCCACACATGACAGCCACCGCATAGCTGCCTTTCAGCCTGTTCAGGGACTTTCGAACGGCCTCATGAAGGCTTTTGGAATGTTTCAATGCCTCGAATATGAGATGAGGAAGCGCTTCCGTGTCCGTTTCACTTTTGAAGCGGGTGCCCTTGTGGGAAAACATCTCCCTTATATCACCGGCATTTTCGAATATTCCGTTGTGAATAACAGCGACATCACCTACGACATGAGGGTGCGCGTTCTCTTCACTCGGACGTCCATGAGTAGCCCACCGGGTATGCCCAAGTGCCTGGTGTCCCGGCAGAGGGGTGGCATCTATTTTTTTTTCCAGCTCGATCAGTTTGCCCTCAGCGCGGACGAGATTTATAGACTTTTCACCCAAAACGGCAATGCCAGCCGAATCATACCCCCGGTATTGAAGCCTTCGCAGACCTTCGATTACCACCGAGGTGGCATTGCGAGGTCCGAGATATCCGACAATTCCGCACATGGATTATTTCTTCTTCTTTGCGGCAGAAAGGCGTGCCTTCAGTGATTTAGCCCGTCCCGGTTTATTGACTTGCCGTGACCGTGCAATGGCGAGAGCATTTGCCGGGACATCAGCCGAAATCGTGGAGCCGCTGGCGATATAGGCGCCTTTCCCAATTCTGACAGGAGCCACCAGTTGTGAATCCGATCCCACGAAAACGTCATCGGCAATAATGGTCTCAAACTTGTTATACCCGTCGTAATTGCACGTAATGGTACCGCAGCCAAGGTTCACATTTTTCCCGATCACGGCATCACCGACATAAGAAAGATGAGACGCCTTGGAACCCGCGCCAAATGCAGCTTTCTTGGTTTCGACGAAATTCCCGAGCTTGCAGCCGTCTCCTATTTGGCTCCCAGGGCGAAGCCGGGCGAACGGGCCTATCTCACAATTACGCCCAACAGAGGATTCTGACAAAATCGAAAACGGCTTCACGTGTGTTCCGATTCCCACCGAAGAAGACTCAATGATTGCGCCAGTATCGATCCTTGCGCCCGCTCGTATTACGGAAAACCCTTTTACCTCGACTCCAGCACCAATCCTTGCGCCTGGCTCTACAACCGCCTCCGGATCAATCCTCGGAGCCGTTCCAGAATCTACCCAAACTCCTGCTTCCATGAGTTCCGATAACTTCTGGTCAAACAGCCATGCTTCGGCGGTTCTGCGCTCAGCCTGGGTATTTACTCCAAGTGTGCGAAATGTACCCGAAACAGGCCATGCAACCACCATTTCGTGGTCTTCCCTTGCCAGCGAAACGACATCAGTCAGATAATATTCGCCCTGGGCATTTTTCGGCTGAAGCTTTTTCAGCCATCCGGAAAGCCGTCGCGAATCAAACACGTAGACACCGGAATTGATCTCCCGAATCTCGCGCTCGTCCTTACTGGCATCCTTTTCCTCGATAATCCGTTCCACGTCTCCCGCCGGCCCCTTTAGAATCCGGCCATACCCGAAAGGATTATCAACAGTGGCCGTCAGAACAGCCGCTGATGCCTCATGGGAACGGCGAAACTCAATGAGCTCTCCAAGGGTTCCCGAATCAAGCAGTGGTGTATCTCCGCACACCACAAGAACCTCATCGGTATCATTAAGTCCTGCCAGTCCTGCCCGGGCAGCGTCACCCGTGCCGAGCGGCTTCTTCTGGATAGCGGTCTTCATTTTCCGCGATTCAACCGCTGCTTTGACTTCGGGCCGCCTGGGCGAGACGACCACTACCACTGACTTGGGGGCAAGCCGAACAACGGCATCGAGCACCCGATCCAGCATGGTGCGGCCTGCGACCTGATGCATTACCTTTGCGAGGGGCGATCGCATACGCTTCCCCTCGCCTGCCGCGAGAACGATAACGCCGAGTCCTTTTGCCATCCTGCTTGTCAGCTTGCCTTCTGATTGCGGGCTGCCACCATCTCGACAATATCACCCATGATTACAGATAGCTCATAGTCCTTTGGACTATAGCAGCGCACAACTCCTGCATCGATCAGCTTTTTTTGATCCGGGTCCGGGAGGATACCACCAACCACCACGGGGATATCCCCAGCTTTGCGGCGTTTGAGATTTTCAATTACTTGCGGGACCAGCTCAGCGTGTGAACCTGACAGGATTGATAACCCCACCACATCCACATTCTCTTCTACCGCAGTTTTGGCGATCTGCTCCGGAGTCAGGCGAATTCCCTCGTAGATGACTTCCATCCCGACATTTCGTGCAGCAACGGCAATCTGTTCTGCTCCGTTGGAATGCCCATCCAGCCCAGGCTTACCAATCAAGAACCGGATTGGATGTCCAATCGCTTTTGCTACCGCCTTCTGGCGTTCCAGAACGGTTTCTTCTCTGGCCGAACGTGCATGGCTGGCTACAACACGAAGTGCACCTGCAACTCCGGTTGGGGCCCTGTATTCACCAAATACCTCTCGAAGCGCCTCGGACCACTCTCCAGTCGTAACCCCGGCCAGAGCAGCTCCGATGGACGCTGGCATGATATTCTCCGACGAAGCGGCCGATTTCTTGAGTTTCTCAATCGCTGCCTGAGCCTTTGCCGGATCGCGCCTTGAGCGCCACGTGATCAGATTGTCGATCTGGGATTTTTCGGCTGTAGAGTCCACAACAAGGATGTCGTCTGAAGACCCCGTCTGCAACGGTGACGGCTCTGTCTCGCGGAACTTGTTCACTCCGACAACCGTGATCTCGCCGTTCTCAATCGCACGGATCCGGCGGGCATTGGAAGCAACGAGCTGCTCCTTGATATAGCCATTTTCTACTGCCTTCAGGGTCCCTCCCATGCCCTCAATCTTGTCCAGTTCGGCTTGGGCCTCATCAACCAGGCTTTTCACCTTTTTTTCCATGACCACCGAACCGTTAAAGAGATCCTCATATTCTAATAGATCGGTTTCGAATGCGAGAACCTGCTGAATCCGAAGCGACCATTGCTGGTCCCACTTGCGCGGGAGTCCAAGCGCCTCATTCCAGGCAGGAAGCTGGATTGCCCGTGCGCGAGCGTCTTTGGAAAGTGTCACGGCCAGCATCTGAAGCACTATCCGCTGGATATTGTTTTCCGGCTGATTCTCAGTGAGCCCGAGCGAATTCACCTGGACTCCATACCTGAATCTGCGAAGCTTTTCGTCTTTGACGCCGTACCGTTCCCTGGTGATGCGGTCCCACATCTCGACAAAGGCGCGCATTTTGGCAACTTCTTCCACAAAACGGATTCCGGCATTGCAGAAAAAGCTGATTCGTCCAACGACTTCCGGAAAGAGTCCGTCGGGCACCTTGCCTGACTCTTTCGTAGCATCCAGAACCGCGATAGCCGCCGACAGTGCATATGCCAGTTCCTGTGCCGGTGTCGCCCCGGCTTCCTGAAGATGGTAGCTGCAGATGTTGATGGGGTTCCATTTGGGAATTTCGGTCACGGTATAAGCGATCATGTCCGTAATCAGACGCATGGACGGGCCCGGTGGATAGATATGGGTACCCCGGGAGAGATACTCTTTAATAATGTCGTTTTGCGTTGTCCCTGAAAGTTGTTTGGGCTGCACGCCCGACTTCGCTGCGGCTGCTACATATAATGCGAGCAGCCAGGCGGCCGTCGCGTTAATGGTCATCGAAGTGTTCATCTTGTCCAGAGGAATCTGGTCAAGAAGTGCTTCCATGTCTCCAAGATGGGACACCGGCACTCCAACCTTGCCAACTTCTCCACGTGCCATCACATGGTCCGAGTCGTAACCAGTTTGGGTCGGCAGATCGAACGCGATGGAAAGTCCCGTCTGCCCCTTGGCGAGATTGCTCCTGTAAAGCTCGTTGGATGCCTTGGCTGAAGAGTGTCCGGAATAGGTCCTCATGACCCACGGATTTTCACGCTTGTGATTGGGGGATGCAGGCTTTTCGCTCATGGTCACCTCACAGGCTTCGCTGACATAGACAAGCCAGAGCCCGCACGTTTCTATCTAGCATGGGCGTCAATGGGAGATAAAACGGCTCAAGAGCCGTAACTGACTATAGAGTCAGCTGCCTTTTATGACTCAATCTGAAGGCTCACAAAGTGCTGATGTGGTGCGGCTCCGTCAATTGTTGTTGGTTTTGACGCAACAAGCCCGCCACTCGCGATCTGGGTGAGTTCAACAGCAGA
>CAZSFB010000248.1:0-5050 GCA_964606035.1 uncultured bacterium
CGTGAGGCTCTTCCTTCCGGCTCCGTTCGACGCCGATGTGGCGCTATCGGTGCTCACTCCGGTCGAGGGTGAGACGTTCAAGGCCTCCGGTTTCGTGCTTCCGGACCTGAATGCCGGCATTGTGACGCCGGCGGTGCCGGTACGCATCATCAGCGGTAATGAGCAGCCCTACACTCCGGTAAACGTGCCGAGAAACCTGCTCGCCGCCGGTAATGCCAGGCTGTTCGAGATATCCCCCGATGGCCGCCCGGTGGGGCCGCCGTCCGGGGCTTCGCGGTTCTCGGCCCGTCAGCCCGAATATGCGGACACGATCTGCCTGCCGGGAACCCGGGACGTGAACTACCCGGAACTCCGGCAGGGACCGGGAGTGACGGTCCCGGAAACGCTCCAGGAAAACCTGATCACCATTCTCGGGGATCCGTCATGCCGGGCGACGCCGAATACCGGTATCGGTCTTGTGACACCACTCTTGCTGGTGAATCTGGCGGGCGGGACGGCGACAAACGCCGCCGGGCTCCAGATCGATGGACCGGCCCCGCACGACGGCATCCTCCTGAGGGCGCTTTCCGCCGGTATCGCAGGCAATGCGCTGGCCGTCGAGATCAACGCTCCTGGTGGACCGGGGCTGCCGGTCAATGTTTCGACGCTGGGTTCGACAGTAACGGTAACTCTCGGCTCTGATGCCACTGGAGCCGCAAATTCCACGGCCCGGCAGGTGGTACAGGCGATCAACCAGAGTCCGCAGGCGTCCCTGCTGGTGAAAGCCTCACTCGCCCCGTCAGTGGAAGCGGCTTCGGATCCCTACTGCTTCGGGGATGACAGCACGGTCGAGCGCCGCCGGATCATTGCCGCCGAGTGGAGCGGGGCCAATGGCGCGAATGTCTGCGAGAGCGGCGAGACGGCCATACGGCTTGCCGCACCGCTGGGACTGATTACCGAGGGCATCATCTGCCAGTCGGCACAGGCCAGCAACTGCCCGGGTGGCGTGACGGATCCGGTCAGCCGGATTGTCGTGGAGCCCGATGGCCGCATCAGGATTTTCGGCGTGGATCTGGCCAACCCGCGGGACGGCGTACCGGTCATGGCGGGTGACTCGATCCTGATCGCCACGGTCGCTTTCAACTTCCAGGGGCTGAACACGATCCGCGCCATCGACTACGAGTCGAATTCCATTACGCTCGACCGTTTCAAGCCGCCTGCGAGCCCGGTGTCGATCGACTTCCCGGCACTCTTCGTGCGGATCGACCGCAATATCGGTTTCGTGGTGAGCGATCTTGTCACTGGCAGCACTGGCGAGATATTCCAGCTTGCCCCGCCGCTCCCGGCCCGCCTGGATGTGGACCCGGACGGGAATCCCGCCTCGCAGAACAAGTTCACGGTTGTTTCCCGTATTCCCGGTGCACCGTCCACGCCGGTCACATTCGCCATCACGAATCCCGGGCCCGGAAACCCCACGCTTTCGATTGGCGTCGCGGGTGCGGGACCGGCCATCACCGTCACGCCGCGCACGGATGCCTTTGGTTTTGTGGAGACGACGGCGAGGGAACTGGTGGAGGCTGTCAACCGCCATCCGCTGGCTTCCCGGTCCGTCGTGGCAACGCTCACCGCGCCCCTGACGACCCCGGCGGTTGGTCCGTTGAACAACGGATTTGATCCGGTGAACTTCTATGCGGTCGCGCCGCTGGCTGGTGGCAGCAACGGATACTCCTGTCCGGGTGGTGCCGGCTGCCATCCACGCAGTTCCGACGGCGCTCTCGCCGTTGCGAGGCTGGCCCAGGCCGGAGTTGAGCCAGTCAATGTCAACGTTGGCGGCGGGCATGGCGGTTCTGCCAGAGGTGTTTCGCGATTCGCACGGCTCACGGTTGGCGAGATCATCCGGATCGATAGCGTACAGGTGACGAATGCGACGGTTCCCTCGACCACATCCTTTTCTGCCACGGCTGCCGGACTCAGCACTACCGACCAGAGCTATCTGGACGCCACGATCACTTTCACGGGTGCCGGAGCCCTTGCGGGGCAGGTCTGCCGGGTTACCGGCTTCGATGGGTCCACCCAGACCTTTACGGTGACACCGCTGCCATCGGCACCCGTTGCGGGTGATACCTTCAGGCTCGTGGACCCGAACGGTGCCGTCATCCTGCAGGCGGTCGCCGAAGGAGTCTCGGGAACCCAGCTCTCTGCGTATCTGACTGTTCCCGGTGTGCCATCACAGCCGCTATCCGTCACCCAGCTGGTGAACCAGCTGACCGTGCAGCTTGCCACCGGACCTTCGGGGGAACCGGTGACGACAGCCCAGGAGCTTGCTGCGGCCATACAGTCCAGCCAGCAGGCGAAAGGACTGTTCCGGGTGTCCCTGCCGCCGGGAGCTACCGGCCGTGGCGTGGTGCAGGCGGACGGAAGCGTCCGCAACCTGTTCCTTGACCCGCGCCGCAGCGACTCTTCCATGCGGCGGAATTTCCGGATTCTTTCAGCGTCACCTTCCGGAATCGAGCTGGTCTCGCCACCGAACGGGTTTGTCACCACCTCGTCCACGGTTGATGTGACCGGCCGTCTGCTCCGGAACACCGAGACCCGGAAGGTCGTGGTGAATGGCCGGGCCACGGCTGTGGATCCATCGGGACGTTTTGTTTTCCGGGAGTTCCCGCTGGAGCCCGGCGATACAACCATCCAGGCAGTGGCCGTGGACCAGAATGGGCGGTCGATGGCGGCGTCGGCCCGTGTGCACCGTGAATCGGCGTCTTCCACCGCGGACGTTGGCATCCGGATCAACGCGGATATTGTTCGCGACGGCGTTCTCGGGACCAGTTACACCGTTTCGGGTTTCATCAGTGACGATGTGGATTTTGCGGGGCGGATCATTGCCATTGGAAATGTCGGTGCCGGCGAGGCGTTCCAGCCGGGCGTCGCTCCCGGCGACCTGATCGTGAAGTTCACCGACGCGAGCTACGGCTCACTGGTGAAGACCGTCACGAACCGGCCGACAAACCCGTCATTCCTCTATGTCATCACGGGACTTGGGGCCGGCACTGTGCTGCCGGTGCTGGCCTACGATAGCGCCCTCACCATCACGGTGACCTCGCCGCCGCCCGCAGGAGCCCGTGTGGCCCTTGTGGAGCGCAACCTGCTCCAGCTCATTCCGGGGGATCATTCCTATGTGGTCTCCGGCTCCATTGCGAGTCCGCTGGACCGGCAGTGGAACCAGCTCAGCACCTACGGAGGTGCAGCCGATCCGCTCAAGATTGTCGACGTGAGCTATCTCGCGCTGAAGAACAATCTCGCGGGTGCCTTCTCGGTCGCCGGGGTCGGTATCCCGCTTGTTTCGAGCCGTCCGTTCGTGCGGCTCCGCTCGCCAGCCTGGTTTGACGGAAGTGACGGCATCATCACTCCTTCCTGGCCGGGAGCCTCTACCGGGACCCTGACCTCGCCATCCCTGTTTTTCGCCAGGGATATCGAGCCTGCCGGGTTCGGCACCTTCGAGGATCTGCGGGTCAGTACCGGCGATCTGATCGTGACGGGTGATTATCAAGGTGCCGCAGGTCCAAACGACGGCAAGATGCTTTCCGTGACTGCGGATTCGTCAGTGGCGTTCCCGCACCAGCTGAGCATCCGGACGCTGGATGGTTCCTCGGTCCAGGCGCAGTCAAACGTGTCGTTCGCCGTGCTGGCAAACCGGTTCCCGGGACCGGTCCGGAAACTGGTGACGACGAACCCTGTCACCGACGTCTCCGGCTTCGTCTCCGACCCGGCCGCCGTGGTTGTAGCGGACGTGCTCGCCGGGGACGTGAACACCGAGGGCCTGTCCATCGGCGGACAGCCGGCATTCCAGTTCCCCGATGGTTCCTTCGTCCTGAACCAGGTCGAGCTCACTGAAGGCCTCAACACGATATACGTGCGCGCCCAGTCCCGGCTGAACGTGAACAATGTCGCGGCGAACCAGCGGTCACTGGTACATCTGGATACGCTTCCGCCCGGTATTCTTGGCCTGTGCATTCCAGGTGCCAGCGGGGTTTTTAGCCCCAATGACCCATGCCCCGGGGCCCACACCAGCATCACGCTGGACAGCTATGGCGTGGGAAATGTGTCCGTCGGCCAGCAGTCGTTTGACCTCAGGGGTTTCGTGACGGACGGCCCGCTGGGCACCGGCATCCGCAGCATGGATGTGCGGATCAACGGGCAGCCGGTGGATATTTACGACGGCCCGACCGGTCTCGACCTGCCGGGGACCGGAGCGTTTTCGGCGTTCATGAACCTGCCGCAGGGCGAGAGCCGGCTCATTATCACGGCCAGCGATATCGCCGGCAACAGTGTGCAGGCGATCCTCTTCGTCCAGACGCCGGCTACCCCGCCGCCGTTCCTGGCCATCGACTGCTTCGTGGATGATCAGCCGCTGAACGCTGCCGGGAATCCGGTTCCCTCGGTGACGCCTTACGGTCCCCGCTCCATGCGCTGCAGCGATGACGAATTCTCGCTGAATCCGAACTCCCCGGTGGACATGCGGGGCAACCCGTTTGCGGCGGCAGGCTTCCGGGGATCCCGGTTCGGTGATGCCGGTGAATACAACAGCCAGGGCCAGACCGACAATCTGGGGCCGATCCAGTCGACAATTTTCCCGAGCGGCAATGAGGTTCCCCTGGAATACCGGCTCGTGGGAAGCCCGAAGGTGACCTTTGAGGGCCGTGGCCTCACGCGATCCACCCTGCTGCCCACGATCTATGTGAACGGATCCCCCTCGCAGGTGGCGCTTATCGGCGTCGAAACCGGCAGCGGCGATGTCTATGTGGTGAACCCCTCGGGCGGTTCAGGGACTTCGCTTATCAACATCGTCCCGGGACCGGTCCTGTCCGGGCTTGCAGTCACGGCAGTCTCAGGCATCATCCCGGATACCCAGTTTGATGGACCGGCGACTCTCGACGGGGTCACCGACGGTTTCTACAACGGTAGCATCGTGCGGTTCACCACTGCCGCCAACGGCGTGTATGTGGGGCAACTGCGCCGGATCGTGAACTATGTGGCCGCGACAAGGACCATTGACCTTGAACCACCGCTTCCG
>CAZSFB010000249.1:0-5044 GCA_964606035.1 uncultured bacterium
AGGGACGGAGCCGGAAAAGCCAGATAGAAGAAATCGGCAAGGACAATCTCCGCCCGAAGCAGGAAATCCTGGTGCAGGTTACCCGCGACCCTATCGGCCAAAAGGGTGCCGCCCTCACGACCTATATCGCGCTTCCCGGCCAGTTTCTTGTGTACCTGCCGCAGACCGAAGGAGGCGGAGGCATCTCCCGCCGCATTGAGGATTCAGGCGAGCGTTCGCGCATGAAGGAAAAGATCGCGGGACTGAACCTGACCGCCGATGTTTCCGTCATAGTCCGGACCGCCGGGCTTGAGCGCACAGCCGCGGAGCTCAAGCGCGAGCTCAAGAACATGGAGAAACTTTTCAAAGCGATCCAGAAGGCATTCGCAGCGAAAAAGGAGCCGGGGCTTCTATACCGCGAGGAAGGCGTCGCGCTCCGAATGGTGCGTGACTATTTCCATGATGACATCGAGGAAGTGTGGGTGGACGAGCCCGATACGTTCACCGCAGTCCAGGCGTTCTTCCAGCTTACGCTGCCCAAATTTGCTGAACGCGTGAAGCTCTATGATGGCCTGGTTCCGCTGTTCACCCGCTATCACGTGGAAGAGCAGATTGAGCACACAATGACCCGTCATGTGCCGCTCCCCTCCGGCGGGTCCATCGTCATCGACCAGACCGAGGCACTTGTCGCCATCGACGTAAACTCCGGCCGGACCCGGCAGGAGAAGAATATCGAAGATACAGCCCTGAAGACCAACCTCGAGGCCGCCGGGGAGATTGCCCGCCAGCTCCGTCTGCGCAACATGGGTGGCATCGTCGTATGCGACTTCATCGACATGCGCGACCGCAAGAACCGGGCGAAGGTCCAGACTGCCCTGTCAAAGGCATTGGCCCCCGACAAGGCCCAGACCACTCTCGGCCGGATCAGCCAGTTCGGGACCATCGAGCTGCTCCGCCAGCGCATGCGCACCGCCGGCGGTACCGCCGGATGGACACCCTGCCCGGCCTGCGAGGGTCTCGGCCGGGTCCGGAATCCAGTCCGTGAGGCAATGGCTATCTTCCGCCAGCTGGCGCTGGAAGTGGCGTCATCCAAGGAAGGCACCCTGATCGAGGCGAAAGTCCCTGCCCAGGCTGCACTCTACCTCCTGAACGAGAAGCGCTACGAACTGAGGCGGCTTGAGGTTCAGGGACGGGTGAAGATCATTATCAACCCTGCCGACGTAAAAGAACCTTCCATCGTCCGCACCTCGGAAGCATTCAAGTTCACCGGGCGTGCCGATGAAGTCGTCACCCGCGAACAGATGCGGCCCGCTGCTGCCGTCTCACTGGTTGAAGCATTGTCGGCAGAGCCGGACGAAGTGGAGGAAGAAACACAGGAAGCCATCGAGGAGCGTCCAAAGGTTTCCCGGGAACGGGGGCGAGGTGAAGGCGGCCGCAATGACCAGCCTCGCGATCGCGAACGGCCGCGGGGCCGTACAAATGCCGAGGGGGGACAGCCGCGGGAGGGACGTCCTCTCGGGGAAACCCCCCGCGAGAAACGCCGCCGCCTGCGCCGGGAACGCGAGAGCCGGATGATCCGGGAATATACGGCGAGCGAGCCGGGAGATTCCGTCTATGATCCGTATCCGGCAGAACCCGTCCGCCGGCCTGGCGAAAAACCTCCGACGGCCTTGGCACCCGAGGCGATCCCACCCAGAGAAATTGTCGAAAAATCTGACGTCATGATGCCGGACGAGATCCGTAACGGCGAAGCAAACACTGAGGATGAAGAGCCTGTCGCGATCTCTGATGAGGTTTCCAGCGAGGATTACAGTCATGCTGGCTCAGCCAGAACGGAAAACCCTGTGGCACCTCAGGCCACCGGGGATGAAATTGCACCAGTGGAATCCGGAGAGGATGAGGATTCCTCCGGAGAAGATGAAGGCGAAGACGGAGAGGCTGGTGACGAATCTGCGGATCTGGATGACGACGCGGTGGATGCTGCACTGAACTCCGCCGTCAAGCAGGCCGGAGGGGGCAAGCCCAAACCCCGCCGCCGGGGCGGCCGTGGCCGGGGCGGGAAGCCGAAACCCCGCACTTGAGGGTCACTGTCAGAGCAACGAAAACGGGGCCCGGAAGGGCCCCGTTTTCCGTACAGGATAACCGGTTACTTCTTTTTCTTCGGCTGCTTCGACAGGAGAAGTGGCGCCCGGAGAACCATCACGTGAATGGGAGATTCCCGGACCAGCCGTTCCGTGACCGACCCGATCAATGCATGGGACAGGCCCGTACGCCCGTGGGTGGTGGTGAGAATCAGATCCGCCTTGATCTTCTCTGCAACCCGCCGGATCTCCTGGACAGGAAGCCCCGGCACAACGCGACCCTGGACCTTGATCCTTGCCTTTTCGGCACGCTTTGCCACCGGCGCCAGAAACTTCTCCATTTCGTTACGGGCACCTTCCTCGACACGTTCGATCACGTCATCGTCCACGGCGAGTCCCGCCATCGCCAGCGTATATCCGGAGATCGGCTCGACGACGTTAAGGAAGGTGATGTCCGAGCCCCACTGCTCGGCAAAATCCATCGCCACATCCCTGAGGAAGGCCGAAAAGTCGGAGAAGTCTACGGGGACAAGGACCTGTTTCGGGGCGAACGTACTCATAAATGAAGCTCCTTACGGGATCCGCCGGAATGTTTACTCGAAATCACGGCAAACCGGAAATGACATTTCTCATACATCCCGGCTATGAGGAGTCCGTCAAGTGGCTATATCAACCTTCAACTTCCAGCTTGAGCTGACCCATGATTACCAGGTGGTATTCCGGGGAAAGGTGGTCATGGGCCGCAGTGCCCCTGAAGAGAGCGACCTGCATATCCTGCTGAAATTCCTTGCCTGGTGCCTGTTTCACCACGAATACCTGGCTGTGGAGAAGCAGGATGTGGACCCGGACTACCGGCCAGACCTGATTGTGCAGAATCCCGACGGGACCGTCCGGGCCTGGATCGAGGCCGGCAACACCAGTGCCCGGAAACTGGACAAGATCACCCGCCGGTTCTCTGATGCGAATGTCTATATTGTGCATGAGACGGCCAGGGCAGTCCGCAACGTCGCCGAGCAGATCCGGCGGCATGTGGAACGGAACAGCCGCGTCTGGCTGGTTTACTTCGACGACGGCTTCTGTACACAGTTTCTCAGGCTGCTGACGGACAAAAATGAGGTCGTCTGTAACCTGAACGAAGACGGGCGGCTGATGGAGTTGACCATGAATGGGGACTGGGCACAGACGGCGGTCATCCGCCAGAAGGCCGTGGAGTAGCTATTTCCGGAGTTCCAGTTCCAGGCTGGCGAGATCGATTTCCCGCTCGGTTCCATCCTGCATGTGCTTGAGCTTGACGCGGCCCGAATCCAGCTCGGCATCACCAACGACTACCACATATTCAGCCTTCAGACGGTCGGCGTAACGCATCTGGGACTTTACGCTTTTGGCCTCGTAGTCGATCTCTGTCCACAAACCCGCCCGGCACAGATCCAGCATCCTGCGAATGGCTTCTGCTTTCGCCCGATCGCCGATCGCCACGATAAAGAGCTTCGGCAGGGATTCTTCGGCCGTCTTCTGGTGAAGCAGGTAAAGATCAATGATCCGTTCCACGCCACCGGCGAAGCCGATTCCGGGAGTAGGGGGACCACCGAGAGACTCAACCAAACCGTCATACCGGCCACCCGCTGCCACCGTCGCCTGGGCACCGAGTTCCGTGGATATGTATTCAAAAACGGTATGGCAGTAGTAGTCCAGTCCGCGCACGATCCGGGGATTGATCACGAACTTCACTCCGGCAGCCTCAAGCCCTGTCTTCACGGCGGCGAAATGCCGCTTCGAAGGCTCATTCAGGAACTCCAGACCCGACGGTGCATTCTGGGTCTTGTCGGCGTCCACCTTGCAGTCGATGATCCGGAGTGGATTGGTGTCGATCCGTCGCTGGCAGTCAGCACAGAAAGAGGCAATGGCCGGACGGAAATGGTTCTGAACTGCCGCCCGGAATGCAATGCGGGATTCCGTGTCTCCGAGCGTACTGAGATCAAGCGTGACATGTTCCCTGAGCCCCAGTTTCTGCAGCAACGTGTCCACCAGCGAAATGGTCAGGACGTCAGTCCCAGCATCCGAACTGCCAAGAACCTCTGCGCCGATCTGGTGGAACTGGCGGAATCGGCCCCGCTGGGGCCGTTCATGGCGGTACATGGGCCCGATATAGAACAGCTTTGAAAGCCGCCCGTCGTTGTGGAGCTGGTGTTCAACATAGGACCTGACAACTCCTGCCGTGCCTTCCGGCCTGAGTGACAGGAGATCCCCGTTGCGGTCCTCGAAGGTGTACATCTCTTTTTCGACGATATCGGTGGTTTCACCGACACTGCGGGAGAAGAGCTTTGTCGGTTCAAGGATATTCGTCCGGATCTCCCGGAAACCGTACGCGTCGAAAACGCTGCGGGCCATCGCCTCCACGCGCCGCCAGACCGCCGACTGCGATGGCAGCACGTCATTCATGCCCTTGATGGATCGGATCGGTTCGGTGGCCATAACGGTCATGCTGGCTCACCCCTGGCGAGCGCCAGCCCGAGTTCTTCCTACTATGGGACGGGCCATTTTCAAAACAGGCTGGGAGTGCCGGTCATCTTGAGTCCCAGATGACGATAAGCCCGTTCAAGCGCCACCCGGCCACGCGAGGTCCGCTCAATGAACCCTTCCTTCAGGAGGAACGGCTCAACCGACGCCTCAAGTGTCTCAACTTCTTCCGAAAGCGTTGCAGCCATCGTCTCGACGCCCCGTGGGCCGCCCTGGAACCTGGTGATAAGGACCTCCAGGTAGCGCCGGTCCAAGGGGTCCAGACCCACGGCATCGATATCGAGCCGGCGGAGCGCCATGTCGGCAAGCGACCGGTCCACCCGGCCGTTGTTCTCGGCATCGGCGAAATCCCGGACACGCCGGAGGAGCCGGAGCGCGACCCGCGGAGTCCCCCGCGACCGGGTTGCAATTTCCCGGGCACCGGCCGGATCAATGCGGGTCTTATATGTCACCGCGCCCTTCTCGAC
>CAZSFB010000250.1:0-5032 GCA_964606035.1 uncultured bacterium
CAGCATGAATACCGGATTGTTCACACCCACGGTCTTGAGGCCGCCCAGGACGCGCCCCGGCATGGCACCCACGTATGTACGCCGGTGGCCCCGGATTTCCGCCTCATCGCGGACGCCACCAACGCTGATCCGTTGAAACTTCCTCCCCATGGCGCGGGCAATGGACTTTCCGAGCGAGGTCTTTCCGACACCCGGCGGACCCACGAAACACAGGATTTGCCCCTTCGAGGAGTTGCCGCGAAGTTTCAGCACCGCAAGGTGCTCGATGATACGCTTCTTGATCTTGTCGAGGTCGTAATGATCCTCATCCAAGACCTTACGCGCCTTCGCGATATCAATTTCCTCTTCCGTGGACCGGTTCCACGGAAGTTCGCAGAGGGTGTCGAGGTAGTTCTTCACGATCGCCGACTCGGCGGAATCGGCATGCATCTGGTCGAGCCGCTTGAGCTGCTTCTTCGCTTCTGCAAGCGCCTGCTCGGGTAGCCCGGCCTCGCCGATTTTCTTTTCGTACTCGATGACATCCGGCGAGCGGAAATCCTGCTCGCCCAGCTCGCTCCGGATTGCCCTGAGCTGCTCACGCAGATGGAACTCCCGCTGTGAACGGCCGAACTCCTCCCGCGCGCGGTTCTGTATTTCGGCCCGGATGGTGAGAACCTGGGATTCGTGGTCCAGAACCGCCAGAAGCGCCTCAAGCCGCGCAACCGGTTCGGCGGCCTCAAGGATCTTCTGGGCCTGATCAGGGGGCAGATAGAGATTCGAGGCGATCGCGTCAGCCAGCGCACCCGGCGTGTCGATATGCTCCACGGCGGTCACCAGTTCCGGGCTCACCTGGCGGCCAAGCTGGGCGATCCGTTCCAGCGTTTCGCGGATCGAAATGGCGAGCGCGTCCGCCCGGAGCCGCGCTGCAGAGTCGAGCTCCGGTTCCGGCAGCACGGTCACCTTGACCCGCGCCAGCGGCCCGTCCTGGTTCCACTTCTCGATCCGTGCACGGGCCCTGCCCCGGACGAGGATCTTTACCCGCGAGTCGGCAAGCGGGATGAGCCGAACCACCTGCACAAGTGTCCCGGTGTCGTAGACATCCTCCCGGAGCGGGGGATCCCGGTCCACGGGCTTCTGGCAGACAACAAATATTTCCCGGCGGCTTTCCTGCGCCTGCTCAGCCAGATCAATGGCCCAGGCCGCCGACACGAACAGGGAAACCGTCGCCTCCGGGAACACGACCGTGTCCCGAACCGGAAGCGCTACTGTTGTGATGGAATCTCGGTGGTGCATCTGCCCTCGGTCCCGCCGGTACCCGGGCAGACGGTCCAGTCAGGGAGCCGCCGTCACCGGGCCACAGGGACGAATTCCTTTCCGCTGGCCTCAAGGAATACCAGCGGAAGCTCGGTCCGGCCGTCCCGGGAAAACCGGATCCGGCCGCCAATGCCAGCGTATCCACTCGAAGATGACAGACGCAAGGCCAGTCCCGTGCGGGACGGAATCCCCAGCTTCTGGGCAGCTTCGGCGACCATTGACAGCGCGTCATAGGCCCGGGCCTCGAACATGGCGGGCCCCTTGACCGGTTCGCCCGAATCGGATGGCGGCGCAAACTCTCTGGCGAGTTCCCGTGCCCTCGGATCTTCCAGCGCCGGACTAAAACCGTCCACGATCAGGGCCCCCTGGGCCTGCCCGCCCGCCCGCGCGAACAGCTCCGGATCGTTCCACTCCGAAAACCCCAACAACTGAGCCCCGCGCACATCACGGAATGTAATCTGCGGGAGTATGAGCCCCACCTTCGGTGCGAGTCCGGCGATGAACAGGGCATCAAAGTCGATCACCGGTGGCAGGTCTGTGCGGTTCCGGGGACGGAACTCGGAACCCCTTCCCGACGCCTCGGCCCAGTAGCGCTCAATCTCCTCGATGCGCCGGGGATTATAGGGCTGCCAGCCGTGTAACGAACGGCTTCTCTGGATTTCGTATTTCCTGGCATCTGGCCAGTGAAGCCCGGCGAGCCGGAACAGCGGAATCTTGAAATCTGTCGTGTTGCCGTCGTACCGCTCCGCTCCCACCACACGGCCGCCCAGCCGCTCGACTTCAGAAACATAATGGCCGAACAGGTTCTGTCCGAGCAGGGTGTCGGGATAAAGGATGGCGAAGTTCTTCAGGCCCATACGGATCCTTGCATACCGGACCAGTTCTGTAACCTGTTCGGTCACTGTCGGAAGCATCCGGAAAACGAAACTTCCCTGGCCGGCAAGGCCGTCCGAGGGCGACAGCGAGAGCATCGGCACTCCGGTTTCGGCTGCCCGCGCAGCCACGGCCTTCACCTCCGACACCCCAATGGGGCCAATCACCGCGACTACCTTTTCATTCGCAACCAGTTCATTAAAGGCCGTTACTGCCTGGATGGCCTGCCCTTGTGTATCCTTGACGATGATCCGCACGGTATCCGTGCCTCCACGCCTGGACGTGTGCTTCACTGCGATCTCGATGGCCTTCCGGGCGTTGGCCGCGAACGCACCCAGTGCGCCCCTGGCTGACAGCGGAAGCAGCACCCCAATGGCGGAAGGATCGATCTGGCTCGCCTGCTGGAGATCACGGCGGCGGATCTCCATGAGTCTCGCCCGCGCATCCCCGGGAAACCGTTCCAGGAACCGGTCTATCACATCCAGACTCCCCTGGAGGTTCTTCATCTGGACCTTCAGTTCCAGCAGCCTTTCCAGGAGTGCCGCCTCATAGAACGGTGGGAGTCCCGTGACCCTCAGTTCCCTCTCCACACTGGATTCGTCCTCAATGTCACGGGTGTAGTCCATGAGAAAAAGTTCAAGTGCCGTGCGCTCATCCCCTGGCCGGAGGATTTTCCAGAAATACAGCCGCTCACGGCGGGCCCTGTCCGAAAGGCCGAGCCCTTCGTGGGCGCGAATCAACAGCCGGTAGAGTTCCGTCCGGCTGTCCTCCGGAAGCGGCTCATCCATGAGCGGGTCCAGCACCCGGACTGCCTCATCATGCCGTTCGCTTAATGAGTAGATCGCGCCCACACGAAGCCGGGCATTTACCGACAGGTCGGGCCGCGGGGCTTTCTCGATAGAGGCTTCGTAGGCGGCCACAGCCTGTTCAGTGCGACCCTGCTGCTCCAGGATCATTCCCCGCTGAAGATGAGCCCGGGTGGCAAGAGGCGAGTCCGGATAGGCGCGGACAAACCCCTGGAGCTGTTCCAGTGCCCATTCAAGGTCACCACGCCGGAGGGCGTCATCAGCCTCGCGGAACAGAATCTGCTCGCTGGAATCGCTCTCGGCAGCTGCGGCCGCCGGCGCCCCTTCTTCCGCACCAGCCCTGGAGAGACCCGGCACCAGCAGCGCCCACAGCAGTGTGATTACACGAAAATGTTTCATGCGGCCCCGATCGTGATGGATCGAACCGGGGTAGACAACCCCGGCCTCCGTGGTAAGTGTACCGGCATATGTCGAGGCGCCCCCACAGCCGGTCCAGGGCCATTACCGAACGTCTCCGGGGAGAACTGAGGCGCTGGGCCCGCGGGCTTTCCGCCCAGGGGCTCCTCTATCTTCAGCAGCTCTCGGGCTACCGCATTACTGGCGGAAACCGGGCTGAAATGCTCGTGGACGGCACCGAAGCGATCCCCCGGATGCTCGATACCGTGCGCGGCGCCACAAGAAGCATCCTCTATGAAACCTATATCCACCGGGACGACGTGACGGGTCGTGCCTTCGCCGATGCGCTGCGCGATGCCGCCCTCCGGGGCGTTCAGGTCTGGGTTATCTATGATGACTGGGGATCTGACGACGCCAGGGATCTCCTGGATGGCCTTGCGAAGGCCGGCGCACAGGTACTGGCATTCCATCCGGTGACCCTGTTCCAGCAGTTCCGGAACCTGAACGCCCGGAATCACCGGAAGATTCTCGTGGTGGACGGCCACATCGGGTTCACCGGCGGTGTGAACGTCGGGGACGAATACATGGGTACACCGGAGAAACTTGCCTACAGGGACACCCACCTTCAGATCGAAGGCCCCGCCGTCCACCAGCTAACCCTTTCCTTTTTCCGGTGCTGGTTCGAGCAGACCGGCCAGCAGGTGGAGCCGGGGCCTCCGCCCCCGTCAGTCGAATCCGGCGTGGCAAAGATCCTTATCACCACCGAAACGCTACGGCGTGAACGGGCGACACTGCGCCGGGCCTATATCTTCGCCTTCAAGGCTGCCCGCGAGCAGCTTCTGATTACGAACAGCTACTTCGTCCCTGACCGGCAGATCCGGGAGGCCATCAAGCACGCTGCCCGCCGTGGCGTACGGGTCCGGATCATCGTACCGGGAATCTCGGATGTCCCGCTCACGCGGTTCGCAGGCTGGGCCATCTATCCCGAACTTCTGGAAGCCGGGGTCGAGATTCACGAGTACCAGCCCCGCATCCTGCATGCGAAAACCGCCGTGATGGACTCCGGCATGGTAATATGCGGCTCCACAAACCTTGATCACCGGAGCTTTCTCCACAACCAGGAACTCCAGGCGATGATATTCGGCACGCCGCTGGCAGAGCAGTTCGCGGCCCAGTTCCAGAAGGATCTCGCCGACTGCCAGCAACTCACCCTGGAACACTACCGGAACTGGCCAGTCTGGAAACGGTGGCTCGCTCGGCTAGCGTGGATGTTCAGGACCATGCTGTAGCAAGCCCTGTTTCCATTCCCCTCGGGACGCATGATATAGCCATAATACGTGTAACGTCCGCAGACGTTCCGGCTGGAGGCCCAGATGTCAGACCTTGTAACCATCGAGATAACGGATGGTGTTGCCGATGTTCGCCTGAACCGCCCCGAGAAGCACAACGCCCTTTCCACCGGAATGTTCGAGGCGGTCACGGCCGCGGGCCGCTCACTCGCCGCCAACAAATCTGTCCGCGCCGTGGTAATTTCCGGCAACGGTCCCAGTTTTTGTTCCGGGCTCGATGTGGGCGGAGCCTCCTTAAATCCTGCCACCCTGAAGGAAACCATGAAGGCCAAGGACGGCCCTGCAAATTTTTTTCAGCTCCCCGCCTGGATCTGG
>CAZSFB010000251.1:0-5031 GCA_964606035.1 uncultured bacterium
GGCAAATAGCAGATGCCACATGACCGTTGTGGACCAGGCCGGCGGACGGGCGGGATACGGTTTCACTCCACGGAATAGGGGCAGAACTTCCGTACGCACCGGGCCGCCATCCCGTTTCAACCGGGACCGGATAATTTCCGCAGCCCCTGGTTCTGTGCGGACGGTTTCCGTTCCACCAACAAAACTCACAAGCGCTCCAGCGTTCCAGAACAATGCCGACGACGCCAGCACGGTGACAAGAGCGCCCGCCCGGCGCCCGTCCACCAGTTTCCAGAGCGAAAAACCCGCTAGTACTGTCAGCACGGAGAGCCAGCGGGCTGCCTCAAGGCTGCGCTGCACGGTGTCGGCAAGAACTCTCGGATGAAACGGGCTAAACTGCTCCCCGAATGTGATCCACAGCTTTTCCGGCACGGTGAGCAACGCGACCAGCACACCGCCACCCGCAAGCAGCCAAGCCGCCCTGCGGCGGTTTCCAGGCTCAAGTGCCAGATCAAGCCCCGCGCCGGCGAAAAGCGCCAATGGCAGCGTCAGCCACGGGACAAACCGCTCTGGCCAGCGGAAACGGTTCCAGTAGGGGACGTATTCCCAGAAAAGATCGAACAGGAAGCCGCGTTCGCCGAGCGACATCACGAGTGAAAAAAGAGCGAACAGGACGAAAGGAGCCCCTACCCTGTGGTTACGTAACTTCCAGATGGCAAAGGCCGCCAGAAACAGCGCGATATGCCCAATGAAAAAACTTGGAATATAGAAGTTTTTTGTTCCGGGATGGCAGAAAAGGGCATTTGGCCAGAGCGACCCCGGCTCCGATGGTGTGCCGTAGAACCTGGGAAAAATCATCTCCAGATAACGCACCGGATGGGTCGTGCATTCGCGGGCAGCTTCCAGTGTCATTCCGGCCACCCCGCGTGGCGTCTGCACCGCCAGATCGAGCGCCGGAAACCATTGTACCGAGGCCACAAGGAACGCCGGGACTCCGATGGCCGTGGTAACGTATATGGCTTTGACGGTGCGTTTGCCGGGAGAGGCGGCCGGGTCCGCAAAAAGAAGCACCATAAAGGCGAGTCCGAACTGGATGATAAAGGTCTGGGGTTCACCAGCGAACAGGGCCATCGCACCAAAGAACACCGCCCGGACGGCTCCCCACCGGTCACCCGAAAATACAGAAGGACCGGTCCGGATAAACTCCGAGAGCAACCACGGGACAAATGCACGCGCCATAAGCCAGTTGGTGAGGAAGCTTTCACTCGCAAGCGCACCCGAGCCCGTCCAGCAGAGTGCGGAAAGCACGGCGGCGCTTTCGGAGAGTCCCGCCAACCTGGCGAGACGGAGCATTCCGAGGCCGCTGACCAGATACACCAGCGCGACATATGCATTGGCCAGCCAGCCGGGATCCACCGGCAGCAGGAATACAAGCTTCAGCGGAAAGAATACCGCCTGGACCGGATCGGCAGCGTAGGGGAATCCCCCCAGGATCCGGCTTGTCCATTCAGGAAAATCCCCGGCCTGGAATCTCTGGATCTGGTGAAGGTAGTTGGGCAGGAAATTGAGCGACACGTCCCAGACCCAGAGCGTGCCGCCGGAAAAAAGTGCAGGCGCAAAAAGCGCCACCACAAACAGTAGAACGAAAAATCCGCCGGGCTGGACCCGCAGGCGGACAGCGTTCCCCGACGGCTCTGTCAGATATCAAGTTCCTTCACGTCGAGGGCGTGCCGGTAAATGAACTGCTTGCGCGGCTCCACCTCGTCACCCATCAGGACGGAAAATATCTGGTCGGCGGCGATGGCATCCTTGATGTCCACCTTGAGCAGGCTACGTCGCGCCGGGTCGAGCGTCGTTTCCCAGAGCTGTTCCGGATTCATTTCTCCGAGGCCCTTGTAGCGGGTGATCTGGTAGCCCTTCTTGGACATCTCCATGATCGCCGCGCGAACCTGCTGCACGGTGTTGAACTCCGGGGACGACTTCTCCGAGACGAGCCGGTAGGGGGCGTCACCAGCCTTGAGCACCGTCTGCTCCAGACGCCGGAGTTCGTTCCATTCGGGCAGCTCAAACTCCTCCTGGTTCAGAAGCGTCACAAACCGCTGGCTCCGGTAATTCGTGATGAACTTGAAGCTGAAGGTCCCGTGTTCCTCGTCCTTCGGGAGGTATGGATCCACCGGGGCGGTTTCCGGGAACCGGGTCGAGAGGTACTCCATGACCGCCGCCATCACTTCCTCGGAACGCTCTTCCGAGCGAAACGCCTCGGGGTCAATGGCCCCCGCCTCGCGGGTGATCTTCAGGAACGCTTCCACCACGCGCGGGTCGCAGTGACGTTTCTCGATCCGGCCAAGCACCTTCTCGTACCGTGAAACCGTTTCCAGCCAGTCCCTGAGCTCGCTGCCCGCGAGCACCTGGCCGCCGGCACCGTGAAGGGCGAGCCCCTCCACACCAAGCTCCACGAGATAGTTTTCCATCTCGGCCTCGGTCTGGATGTATTTCTCGTTCTTGCCCTTCTTCACGCGGTATAGCGGCGGCTGGGCAATGAAAACATGGCCGCGCTCGATCAGTGCCGACATGTGCCGGAACAGGAAAGTGAGCAGCAGTGTCCGGATATGCGATCCGTCCACGTCAGCGTCTGTCATGATGATGATCTGGTGATACCGGAGCTTCGAGATATCGAACTCTTCCGCGCCAATCCCCGTTCCGAGCGCCCGGATCATGGTCCCGATTTCGTCATGCGAGAGCATCTGGTCGAAGCGGGCCTTTTCGACATTCAGGATCTTGCCCTTGAGGGGCAGGATTGCCTGGAACACACGGTCGCGACCCTGTTTGGCGCTGCCACCGGCGGAATCACCCTCGACGATGTAGATCTCGCACTTGGCCGGATCCCGTTCCTGGCAGTCAGCGAGTTTTCCTGGCAGGTTTGCCACATCGAGCATGTTCTTGCGGCGAGTAAGCTCGCGGGCCTTGCGGGCGGCTTCGCGGGCGGTGGCCGCCTCGACGGCCTTTCCGACTATCGACTTGGCCTGACCGGGATTTTCTTCAAGGTAGGTCGCAAGCCCCTCGCCAACGACGTTCATCGTGATGCCCTTCACTTCACTCGACACAAGACGGTCTTTCGTCTGCGAGTTGAACTTCGGGTCAGGTACCTTCACGGAGATGATCGCCGTGAGCCCTTCGCGAACATCGTCGCCGGTAATGCTGACATCGCCCTTCACGAGGCTGGGATTCTTCTGGACGTAGTTGTTGATGACGCGGGTGAGCGCCGCCCGGAAACCTTCCTGGTGCGTTCCACCGTCACGGTTGAAGATGTTGTTGGTAAAGCAGTTTTCGATGGTGGAATAGCCATCGTTGTAAGCCATGGCGATCTCGACCGTGAGGCCGTCCTTTTCTGTCTCGAAGTGTACCGGCTGGCCGTGGATGATCTTCCGGCCCTCGTTCAGGTATGAGACAAAACTCGTCAGACCGCCCGGGTAGTCGTAGATTGCGGACTTGTCTGCGCGCTCGTCAGCGAGCTCGATGTGGAGTCCCTTGTTGAGAAACGCCAGGTTCCGCAGGCGGCTTGCAATGGTGTCGTAATTGAATTCGATAGTCTTGAAGATCTGGGGATCAGCACGAAAAGTTACCTTCGTTCCGGTGCGGTCCGTCGTGCCGACGACTTCCAGGCTCTTTGTCACACCACCGCGCTCAAAGCGCATCTGGTGAACCTTGCCTTCGCGGCGGATTTCCAATGCCAGCCACTCACTCAGCGCATTCACGACCGAGACACCGACGCCATGAAGGCCGCCGGAAATCTTGTAGCTGTTGTGGTCGAACTTTCCACCGGCGTGGAGAACTGTCATTGCCACTTCGCATGCGGGACGTCCCTGCGTCGGATGAATGCCGGTCGGGATGCCACGGCCATCGTCCTCGATGGTGATGGAATTGTCCGAGTGGATCACAACGCGGATGTTCTTGCAGTAGCCGGCGATTGCCTCATCCACCGAGTTATCGACCACTTCAAAAACACAGTGGTGGAGGCCGGTACCGTCATCGGTATCGCCGATATACATGCCAGGGCGCTTGCGGACGGCCTCAAGACCCTCCAGCACCTGGATGGAAGCTTCGCCGTATTCGGCGGCGGGACGTGGACTTGTTGAGTTAGTTTCCTGCACGGTTGTCGACATCGGGATTGAAGAAACAGGCTAGAAAGGCCCACTCGGAGCCGCCTCAGCCATCCCCTTTCAAACGCCCCCGGATCCGCCGATCAATCTAGCACTGGCGGCCTGGTTTGGAAAGCAAAATAACTTAATAAAAACCTAATAATATCAACTGGTTATAAGCTGTTTTTGAGCCATTTCCACGGCTCCTGAAACTGGCCTAGATCCGCATTGGCATGATCACGTTCAGATAGGTCGAATCGGCAGCCGAGGCGATCGTTGCGGGATTGATTTCGTCAATCAGTGCGAGCTCGATTTCATCCCCGCCCACGTGATCTACTGCGGCAATCAGATAAACCACATTGAAGCCAATGGTGAGTGGCTCGCCTGCATAGCTGCATGACAGGCTTTCTGTCGTCTCACCCTGGCTCTGGTTGCTGCACTCAGTTGTAAGCTGGTCCTTTTCCACCTTGATCTTCACAAGATGGGTCCGCTCGTCAGCAAGAATGGACGCCCGCTGGAGTGCCGCCAGGAAATCAACCCGGTTTACCTTCACCACGCGGTCAGATTTGGCGGGAATGACATTCGCGTAGCGGGGAAACTCGGCATCCACGAGCCGCATCAGCAGCACAACATTATCGGCCCGTGCGACGACGTGGCTCTTCTGGATTGAGAGTTCCACTTTTGGTACCCGCTCGCACAGTTTCCGGAGTTCCTGAACCGACTTGCGGTGAATAATCACACCCGTCTGACCGATCGCCTCTTTCGCCGAGTCGATCACCCGCTCAATCAATGTCAAACGGTGGCCGTCCGTCGCGACCATCCGGAGCATGTCGTCGTTCTTTGGTGACCGTTCCACATAGACGCCATTCAACGCCACACGGGACTCATCAATTGACGCCGCGTAGACAGTCTT
>CAZSFB010000252.1:0-5026 GCA_964606035.1 uncultured bacterium
GCCCCTGCATGGGAGGCATCAGGGTCCCGTAACAGGTGGGCCAGTCCGGGCAGGCGAGCGACGCGCCCGTGCCGTGAACAAGCCCGCCGACGATCAGCAGGAAAAACGTCGCAACCACTGTCAGGATGGTGAACCGGTGGGCCCACATGGGAAGGCACTTACCTCAGTCGGAAAGGGCCCCCGGATGTCTTTAATTTGACGCACCGGAGGCGAAACCGTTGCCGGGGACTCCCCTAACCCCCTGTGGCCCCTGAAACAAGTTTTCCGGGATTCAGCGGCCCTTCTATGAATATGAATGGACACGGAAACGGCCTTGCCCTTTCCCCTTGGAAACCGGCTAGGTTTGCCAACCGCGGGGCATGACTGCGCCGCTATATGGAGGCTTTGCAACATGTCCAATCCCATTGATCTCACGGGTCAGAAGATTCTCGTGACGGGAGCCGGTCGCGGCATCGGCCGGGGCATTGCGATGATCGCCGCGCAGCAGGGGGCCGACGTCGTCATCAACTACAACCGGAGCGCCGATGCAGCCAACGAGGTTGTCACCGCCATCCAGAAGATGGGGCGCCGTGCAAAAGCCATTCAGGCCGATGTCTCGGTCCCGGCGGACGTCACCCGCCTCTACACGGAGGCAAAAGAATTCCTGGGCGGCCTGGACGCCACCGCCATCAACGCGGGTATCGCATCCAAGTCCGTATTCGTTCGCGACACGACCGACGAGGAAATTCATCGCGTGTTCGCCGTGGACCTTCTGGGGGCTTACTACTGTGCCCGCGAGGCGGCGAAGATCATGCATGAGCAGAAAAGCGGCCTCATCGTGATGATTTCCAGCGTCCTCGCCCAGACCCGGGGGGCGAAAATGGGCCCTTATGCCGTTGCAAAGGCCGCGCTCGAAGGGCTCATGACCATGCTGGCCCGCGAGGAAGCGCAATTCCGCGTCCGGGTGAACAACATCCTTCCCGGCCTCGTCAATACCGACATGGGGCTGAAAGTGGTCAAACCAATGGGGATCAAGGACCTGAAGCAGATCGGGCCGGGGTTCCCCATGGGGCGTGTCTGCGAACCTGAAGATATCGGGAATCTCTTCGCATTCCTTGCCTCCCCTGCCGGGTCCTATGTCACGGGACAGTCGATTATGGTCGAGGGAGGCCAGACGCTCGTCAAAGGCATGTTCTAACCTGGGAATCTGCCCAGAACGGATATTTTGCACCGCCCTGATATTGACACCGGACGAACCGTATATAATTTAGGTGGTCCCAGAGGGCCGGAAGCGGCCTGTATTCCTTGCGGATATGGTGGAATTGGCAGACACGTAGGTCTCAGAAGCCTATGGGGCAACCCGTGACGGTTCAAGTCCGTCTATCCGCACCAAGTTTCTTCTCCCCCGTTTTCGGCCAGAACGTCGAACGGAAACGCCAAGGAATATCCGACAGTTCCGCTTGAGACGGTCAGGTTCAAGCACACCGATCTGGCGAGTCTGGCCTTTTCGGACGGCAGCGCCGAATCCCAAACAGTTTCAAGTGTTTCGGCGAGTTCAAGCGATTCGCGGAGACGTTCGAGTTTCTGCCGGTTCCCACTCCGCTGAAGTTCCCTGATCTGGACTTCGAGGGTCTCTTTCTCGGTCCGCCACGGAGCCGTCTGCTTCTGGTAGGTCTCGTCGTCCACGGTGCCGTCGGAGAGCGCCTGGAACGCGCGGGAGAGTCGTTGCTTGAGGTGCTGGAGTCGTTCCCCAAGAGATTCAAGCCGGGCCCGCTTTAGCCCCTCTTCTTCGGCTTTCAGTTCCTCGACGCGGGCTTTCAGCCAGTTGGCGGCATCCGGAGTCAGGGCGCTTTTCGTGACAATATTCCTGAGCTGTCCGAACAGTTCTTCTTCCGTGACGTTCTTCGGGCTGAGCCCCTGCCGGCGGCAGCCGGTACAAACACCGTAGGTATCACGCTTCTTGGCCGTGAAAAAGGTGACAGACCGTTCACAGTAGCCGCACTTGAACACCCCGGAGAGCGGGTATTCCTTCGTCCGAGTTTTCTTCTTGGTCCGGTCGTACCGGCTGATCCGTTTGGCAATTTTCTGATGGGTCTCCCAGGAGATCAGCGGCGTATGCTGGTAGTTCGTGACGAGTTGACCATTGAAATGGAACGGGCCGGCAAACACGGGGTTACCGAGCCAGCGGTGAACGCTGGACCGGATGACCGGTTTGCCCTGATAAGTAATACCCAGTTCCTTCGCCTTCTCCGTCAGCATGTCGATGGACCAGCCGCCGGAAGCCGCCAGTTCGAGCCACTGCCGTACGAGCGGTCCCTGCACCGGGTCGATCTCGATTCCGCCACGGGGGACTTTCCGGTATCCCGGCGGGGCCTTATGGGCATAAAGACCAAGACTCACCTGCTGCTTCAGGCAGGAGCGGACGCGGCTGGACAGGTGCCGGGTCTCGCTCCGGGCGAAGAGCGCCATCATGTCGAACCGGTCCCACTCGGATGGCGGTGCATCGGGATGCAGATGGAAATGATCCAGTGCCGCATGGAGGTTTTTGCGGTACCGGATCACGAGATCGGCCAGCCGGGCGTGATCCCAAATGTTCCGGTTCGAACGGTCCACCTTGTAGAAAACGAGATGCTGGACGTCCGGGCTGGCGGCGAAGTCGGCGAGCAATGCCTGAAATTCGACCCGCTGGTCGGAAAAGGTGGCGGTCTCGGCCACTTCGATCACCTTGACCGGATCAAGACCACGCTGCTCGCAGTAGGCCCGGATCGCCTCAGCCTGAAGGCCGAGCGAGATACCGCCCTTCGCCTGTTCATCGGAGCTTACACGGGCGAACCCGTATGCCTTGGGCCTGTCCTTCACAATCCGCGCTCCCTCTGCCTCAGTGGTACGTCTCTTCGGCTAACAGGCTATTATCTGTCGCAGGTGCATCCGTGTCCAGCAGATTCGCTGCGCGACGGCGTTCTTCAATCGCACCGAGCACGTCCAGGATCTGATCGAGCCGCCTTCTGGCTTCGGCAAGTTCGTCGTCAGTTATCTCGCGTTGATGGGAGCGCCGGAGCGCATCTGCAAGGGGGCTGAACGGTTTGAGAGAGTTCATCATAGTTCTCGATGGCATTTTCGCCCGTGACGGTCCCGGCCCCTTCCGGGGCCGGGGCCATTCGGCGTCAGTGGCTTATCTCAATGAACCGACCCCTTCTCCGGTTCATCTTCCATACTCATCAGCGTGATCTTGTCGCAGATGTCGCGGATGGTGGGTTCCCACGGATCTTCGTCGGAGTCCCAGCGGTACATGGTCGAGTGGATTTCCCCGTAGCCGAAGGCATTCAGGGTGTTTCCGAGCCGGAAATGCAGCTTGCCGGGATCCGCCGCAATGGTTCCCTGGTAGAAGAACCGGTTCGGGCACTCGGGATTCCGATGGGGTGCCCGTTCGAGGTCGAAGGCGAGCATGAGTTTCGTGAACTGCGGCTCAAGAGCCGGGTGCGGGATGTCGATGTGACAGCGTACTTTCATGGTCGTGATTCCTTGTGACGGCTGGGGGAACTTCCGTTCCGGTTGAACATCAGGTTTGAGGCGCAGGGGACGGGGTATCGGGAGGCGTCGGGTTTTCCGCCGGGGCCGACAGCCCGATCTTCTTCCGGAGCGCGGCAATCACGTCCGAGAGGAACTGGCCGTATTCGGGACGCTGGAACCGGACGGAGGCTTCCGGGTGCCCCATCTGGTTGAGCATCTCACCGAATACCTGCGGTGTAATGGTGGCCAGGTTCTCGATGATCGGTCGTGGGAGGTTTTCGCAGATAGCCGCCACAAGCCGCTCAGCCGGCAGCTTCCTGGCGATGGACTGGTCCACCGCCTCGATGATCTCGCCGATGACGCTGCTCTGGGAAGCGGCAGCGACTGGTGCCGGCGTCACCGGGGCACTCGCAGGCTGGGGCGCGGGGGCCGGCTGACCCCCAAGCGCCGGTGAAAGCGTCGAACCCAGTTTCTCTTCGCCAGTGGCCAGTGCCGTGCCGAGCATCCGTCTGGCACTCCCCCGGAACATCTCTCCGACATCCGCGAGCAGCGACTCGGTGAGTGACGGCTTCACGGCTGGACCGGTGGAAGCAGAATCTTCCGGAATGTCGTCATCCTCCTCCGGCTCGTAGGCATAGACCGGGTTCACCTGCTGCACCGGCGGAACCATCGCACGGGTGGTTTCGATCAGCTCCTTCACCATCCCCATCGTGTCCCGCATGACGGAACCCGCGTCCGTCTTGCCGCCGCCCTGCTGGGCCATGAGCTGCATGAAGCTGGTCGTCTGGGCGCTCATGGCGGTAATCAGAGATGCGATAATGGGATCAGGCCCCTGCGGCTTGGGAGCTGGCGGCGGTTCCCGGTTCATCTTCGTCTCGATCAGCCTGAGCATGGTCTCGTGGAGCAGCCGCGTGCTGCCATCTTCCCGGTTCTGCATGAGCGGCTTCAGCTCGCCGAGAATTTCCGCCTTGAGCCGGGTCACGACGTCCGACACGTCAACGGGCTGGGGCGCTTCCGGCGGCTCGATGTCTTCCATTTCCACTTCGCCGTATCCGACGACGTTCAGGTCGCCGCGCCTTAAAAACCGGCCCCGGTAGCGCAGTATCCAGGCGAACTTCCCGTCGCCGTACTGCTGGCCAACCGCTTCTTCGAGATCGAACCCGCCATCCGTGAACTGCCACGGTTCGATCTCAAGGGGCGGGAGCGACCGCCAGCCGCGCCCCTTCTCGTGCCGCCGGAGCGAGAGCTTCACCCGCCCGGCAGTGGGACCGCCCAGGGATTCCAGAAGCTGGGCGATCTCCTGCTGCTCCTCGGCTGGAAGCGGGCGGGCGTTCCCGCTGGGTTCGGGCGGCTTTGGCTTCTCGGCGGGCCTTTGAGGTTTCGCCGGAGCATACGGCCTCGGTGGCGTCGGCTCCGGGGCGGCTACGGGCGATTCAGAGGGAATGAGGGGTTCGAAAATGTCGTCGTTCATGGTTTGTCTTTCTGCCAGAGGTGGGAGCCCTGGCGGGTGAGGGTTTCGAGAACCTGTGCTTCGGTG
>CAZSFB010000253.1:0-3395 GCA_964606035.1 uncultured bacterium
AGCGGGAAGTGGCGGCTTTGCCACCACATCTCGAACCCGGAGGACGGACGCAGGAACGGGGCGTCGCCGTGCCGGTCGAAGTAGTAGCTGTTCGCCGTGGAGCAGTTGTTGTTGAAAAAGACAGTGTTCTCCTGCCGCCTGAGGATATCCCGGAAATAGTCATCGTGGGCCTTCTGCCGCACCTCGACCCAGGTGGCGTGGCGGCGGCGGGCCTCGGTGATGCACCGGAGTGCGTGCGCCGTCTGGGCCTCGACCATGGCGAACCAGGACGCACCCGAGGTCGCATAGGGACCGAGGATACCGAAGTAGTTCGGGAACCCCGGCACGGTGGCTCCCTCGTAGGCCTGGTACCGCTTCTCCTCCCAGAACGCGCCCAATTCCATGCCCCGGAGCCCATGTACCTCGTAGGTGGGCAGGTTCCCCTTCTCGAACACCTTGTAGCCGGTGGCGGCGATCAGCACGTCAATCTTCCGCTCGCGGCCATCCTTCGTCACGATGCCATCCGGCGTGATGAGCTTGATCGGATCGGTGACCAGCTCAACGTCAGGCCGGTTGAAGCTCGCCAGGTAGTCGTTCGAGAAACTGGGCCGCTTGCAGCCGAAGCCGTATGACGGCGTGAGCCTGCGGCGGATCTCCGGATCCTGCACCTGTGCCTCCAAGTGGCGGAGTGCAGTCCGTTCGGCCATCTTCACCAGTTCCGGGAACTGCCGGTTGTAGACCACCCCGATCACCATCACGAGCTCGGTAATGGCCGTCGTGAGATACCGGACCGAATACTGTGTGGCGGGCACCCGCCTGAACAGCTCCTGCACCCATTCGGGGATCTCGCGGTCGGGTTTCGGCATGATCCAGATAGGCGTCCGCTGGTAGACATCCAGGTGTGCCACAAGAGGCGCGATGGCCGGGACCAGCTGGACGGAGGTCGCCCCGGTCCCGATGATCGCCACGCGCTTTCCGCGCAGGTCGTAGTCGTGGTCCCACCGGGCCGGGTGAATCACCTTGCCGCGGAAGGATCTGAATCCTTCAATGTCGGGGAACTTGGGCTGCGTGAGCCCGCCCGTGGCGGTAATGACAAACCGGGCCGTGATGGTCTCACCTCCTTTCAGGTTCACGTGCCAGAGATGGTTCTCCCGGTCGAACACCGTGCTTTCCACCGTCACGCCGAAACGCATGTGCGGCCGGAGCCGGTATTTGCTGGCACAGTGGTTGGCGTAGGCCTGGAGCTCGCGGCCCGGCGCAAACACCCGCGACCAGTTGGGGTTCTGCTCGAACGAGAACGAATAGGTGAACGAGGTGATATCCACGGCGATGCCGGGATAGGTGTTGTCCCGCCAGGTGCCGCCCAGGTCGGCCGCCTTCTCAAGGATCACAAAGGAGCCGATCTTCGCCTGCCGAAGCCGTATCCCAGCGCCGATGCCGGAGAAACCCGCACCGATCACGACAACCTCGTAGTCCGGTTTCAGTACCTTCGTGGTTCCCGTTCCCCGGCCATATACGGGCCGCTCCGGAGTCGCTCTCACTGCTGTTGCCGCCACACCCATCGTTTCTTCTCCTTATTCCGCCGTTCCCGGAACCGGACCTGCGCCGGTCTGCACCATCATCTGGACCTTTTGTATCATTTACTGTACCATACAGCAAGTGGTATGATATAAACCACCGGCCGGGGTGCTGGTCATTTGGCAGGGACTACTCCCGGCCCCTCATCAGCAGCCCACCTGAAAGGCGCCCCGCGTGAGCACACTCCCCAGCAGGTCCGTCGTCGAAACCACCGCCGAGGCCATCGCCTTCCGGATCGCCTCCGGCAAATATCCCGCGGGCGAGCGGCTCCCGTCGGTCCGAGGTCTCGCGGCCGAGTTCGGCATCAACCCCTCCACCGTGCAGGTGGTTCTGGCGCACCTGCAGGCGGCAGGGTTCGTGACTTCCCACGCAGGGCTGGGACTCATCGTCAGGGACATCTACCTGTACGGGGATATTCCCACGTGGCGCTATATCTTCCGGTTCGCGCAGCAGCTTCCAGACCGGGCCGTGAAGATTCTTGAGGACCTTCTCGAAATGCGGCTCGTTCTCATTGCCGAGGCGATCACGAAAATCGCTTCTACCCCGGACCGCTTCGACCCCGCCCCTGTGCGCGCCGCCGTCGAGCAGATGCGGATGCTCGTCCAGTCATCCCCGAACGATCGCACGGCCATTGCACGGGCCGAACTTCACGCCACCCGGCTCCTCATGCTGTCGGTACGCCAGTCGGTGGTGACGGCGGTATTGAACTCCATCGGCTCCATCTATCTGGACGTACCGGCAGTCATTGAGGCCATGTATGCGGAGCCGAAGCTGAACCTGGCGGTGTGGGACCACTTCCTTCAGCAGTGGGAACGGAAACGGATCTCGCCGAAGATCCACGCGCAGCTTGAGGGCGCTTTCCGTCAGTACGACACCGCCGTGATGCAGCGGTTCCGCCGTGCCGTGGAGGCCGGAGCCGCCAGACGGGCGTCGTGAGGGGATAACAGTCCCTGATCCCCTCTTCCCTCCCCGCCGTCCGTGGTTAAATCACTTCCCCGGTGGACCGGGAATGCCCGACATTCATGACCCCCGTCCATCCGGCCACGCCCGTCCAAGGGACGGGAGCCAGCCCGTCAGAGAGTAAAGCACCGCAGCTTTTATTAATCTTTGTTAATTATTAACACTGAAAACCACAGAAAAACACACAACGCTGGCAACCAGACTCCCACTGAACACGGCTCAACACGCTTCGACACGAAATCCGGCCATATTATGTCAAATTTTGTGAGCCCCCTCACCCGCAAAGTCCTCTACTCGCCGTTGATTACCTCGACGAGGGGGAGCAGTTCCGAATAGCTGGCGAACCGGATGCGGGGCATGGTGAGGGTCCTTTCATTCAGGACCGAGAGTGCGGGGAAGCCGTCCGGGCGGCGGCGGTTCATGGAGGTTACCTGATCCTGCCGGACCTGTTCCTTGAGATGAAACTCGAGCACGCCGTTATGCTTGTCGTAGAAGATCCGGTCGAGCCGCCGGTAGAACTCCGTGACGATCCGGGTGCCTTCCTCGGCGTTCTCGGCTACGCGGATCAGGTTCACGTCGAGCGGGTGGATCACCTTGCGCTCGACCATGATCCTCAGGTCCTCCTGGAAGCCGCGCCAGACAGAGTCGTCGCCCACCAGCACGAGCGGCGCAAGTGCCATCTTCCCTGTCTGGATCAGGCAGGCCACCTCCCACAGTTCGTCCCGGGTGCCGAAGCCACCCTCACCAAGGAAAAACGCCTTCGACTGGTTCACAAGGAAATACTTGCGAATGAAAAAGTAGTGGAAATCCACCGCGACTCCCACGTAAGGGTTGAAGCTCTGCTCGAATGGGAGTGTGATGCCGCAGCCGATAGAGTA
>CAZSFB010000253.1:3405-4995 GCA_964606035.1 uncultured bacterium
ACCCGATGCTCAGCCCGCCGGCGTCCTTCGCGCCACGGTTGGCGGCCTCCATGACACCGGCGGCGCCACCGGTAACGACGCCATAGCCGGCCTTCGCCAGCGAGTAGCCGAGCCTGCGGTTGAGCTCATAACTCGGATGGTCCTCCGGCAACCGGGCCGAGCCAAACACGGTCACCCAGCGGGTGCTCCGGTAGGGTTCCAGAAGCTCGCTTGCGTGTATGAACTCGGCGAGAATGCGGGTGCCCCGCACGGGGTAGCCGGTGCCGAACTCAATATACCGTTTCATGTGTTCACGCATGGGGTAACTCCTCAAATCGCGGGGGATTTCAGTGACTTCCCGGACTATAGCCGGTCCCGGAGGGCGTTGCCCGATGGAAGGGACCGGGGTCGTGAAGCCTTGTGAACAGCCCCTCCGGGCCATTGGTTCCGGGCGGAAAGTCGGGGTATTCTCGATGTGAACCTGATTCCAGACCGGCCTCCGGGACTGTGTGGTGTTTTCCCTGCAGGGGGTTGCACCAGCGGACCGGGTGTCACGGAGTGTGCCGTGCCGCGACCTAGATTCATCGTTGCCGTCCTCGCCCTTATTGCTGCCATGCCGTTTGCGGCATCCGCAGAGATGTTCAGCTTCCTGGACGGAAAAGATGCCGGCAACGGCCCGGTGGACGGCAGCCGCCCGGCCCGGCTTGAGCTCCAACACGTTTCGACTCTGGAGCTTCCGGAGGAGCTCGTCTGGGGTCCCGAGCCCGGCGATGTCGAAATCTCCCCGTCACTTTCCTTCTTCGGCGACAGCTACGATGTGGGGGAAAACATCACCTTCACCGGCCAGCTGTTCATGGGCTACAACGTCACGCCGATCTTCCAGACCGGCGTGAGCGTCCTCTACACGACCGTGAAGGCGCGGGACCCGGTGGTCCCGGCCGTGCCGCCGAACCCGGCTACGCAGGCCACCACGGGACCCACGAGCACACTTCTGTTCATGCCGACGGTCCGAGTCCATTTCATCTTTGACAAGGAGGCCCGGTTCGATCCCTATATCCAGTTCGCTCTTGGCGGAGGCCGGATCTTCCCGCGCGGAAAAAACTCCGGTGCATTTGTAGTGGGGCCGGGTGGCGGCATCCGGGCCTTTGTCGTCCCGAAGGCGGCGCTGGACCTCCAGTTCCAGTATCTTTTCATCAACTCGAACGAGGATTACGAATCGGTGCGGTTCCTGTTCGGCGGCGCGTTCCTGTTCGACCTGTAGGGTTCCGGGAAAAACCTCAGTCCGCAGGCGGCCTCACGAGCCCCGGCAACACGTATTTTTCGAATTCGGCGAGTTGCGTGATACTCCGGGTATCTTCCACCCGGTCCACCCAGAGGATGCCGTCCAGGTGATCACATTCGTGCTGGATGGCGCGGGCGAGAAACCCCGACACGTCGATGCGCCGCTTCTCTCCGCCCGGCAGGTGGTAGCTCACTGACAGGTCAACCCAGCGGGGCACCCGCCCGCGCAGGTTGTCGATGGAGAGACATCCCTCCCAGTCCTCCTCCCGCGCTGCGCTGGACGGGGTGAGGACAGGATTCACGAGAACCAGCTCGCCGGAGGCCTCAATG
>CAZSFB010000254.1:0-4973 GCA_964606035.1 uncultured bacterium
GGGCGGCAGCCAGTTCATTGCCCGGCGGGTTTACTGTGTTGATCCGGATCAGATTCCGGAGGTGCTCAACGACTTCGTCCTGAACATTTCGCCAGTCAATTGCTGCCATATTGGACGCCAGCCTAACCGGTCACGGGTCGGTAGCGGAAGCGGCCCGGATGAGGCCTTGATATGTGCAATGGCCGGAACAGCAGCCAGAACCGGGGGTTATGGCTGCTCGTAAAGGTTGAGACAGATTTTCTGGCAGCATGACCTCCGTCAGTTACCAGAGCCTCCTTCGGCGGTAGCCTGACTCGGTAGACAGGGGTGGTGTCTGCACCATTACGGACGCGCCGGGGAGGCGTAAATCCGGAAATGGAGTGGAAATTTCACTGGAACCACCGCCCCGGAGGCTGAGCGTGAGACTCACCCGGCACGGCGAATATGCCCTAAGGGCGATCATCTATCTGGCGGCACAACCGGCAGGAAAACTGTCCTCTATTTCCGAAATTGCCACCCGCGAAAACATACCAAGGAACTTCCTTGCGAAGATACTCAAGGATCTTCAGCGGTCCGGCATCCTGAAATCCTATCCCGGTGCTGCGGGCGGATACCGGCTTGCACGTCCGGCCAGCGAGATCACTTACCGGATGGTGGTTGAGGCAGGACAGGGTTCGGTGACCGAACCGGCGGAAGGGAACAACCATCGTTCCGGAGCCTCGCGTCCGGCTGTGGCTGCGGTATTTTCCCTGTGGAATCAGGCGAACGATGCTTTTGTCAAGGTGCTCGAAAACATCCGCGTCTCTGATCTGCCTGCGTGGATGCCCGTGCAGGGCGGAAGCGAAAGCTCAAGCCCTGCCGCCTGAAAGCCTTTCTCCGGCTGGCTGCCCGGAAATCTGGCCGCTAGAGTGACCCCATCATGAAGATTACAGTCATCGGTGCAGGCGGGGTTGGCGGGTACTATGGCGGCCGGCTTTCAGCGTCTGGAGCCGACGTCACGTTCGTCGCACGGGGTGCCCACAAGGAGGCCATCAACAAGAGTGGTCTCAGGATTGAACTGACCGGAGAGAACCGGACTCTTCTGGTACAGGCTCCCGCAAAGGAATTGACGGAGCTTTCCGGTCCTCTCGAATTGGTCATCTACTGCGTCAAGACGACCCAGGATTCCGGAGTCCTTCCGGCTCTGGCGCGGCTTGCGGGACCTGACACCTGGATTCTTCCTTTGCAGAATGGCGTCGAGGCGGAGGACAAGCTTAGGGCCGCCTGTCCAGACGCCCGGATCCTGGGGGGGACCTGCTACGTGAGTGCCCTGATGGAATCTCCCGGGGTTATCAGGCATTACGGCTCAGGACTGATTACGGCCGGGGATATCGGTTTCTCGGGTACGGGAACGCCCGTGGCCCTCCAGGGAATCAAGGACCTGTGTGACCGGGCGGGAATCCCTACTTCGATTTCGGCAAATATCCGGATTGACAAGTGGAAAAAACTGGTCTGGAACGCAGGGCTGAACCCTCTTACGGCCCTGACAAATCTGCTTGCCACCGATGTGATCAGTTCGCCGGATACCTGTGGACTGGCCCGGGAGGGAATGCTGGAATGTATTCGCGTTGCGAAAGCCTTGGGGCTTCCGCTTGATGATGCTGACGCCGATCGTCACCTGGCCGGCACCGCTACGATCAAATCCGTGCCGACTTCCATGCTCTCCGATCACCGGGCCGGACGGCCGGTCGAGATTGATGCTATTTCCGGAGCGGTGGTTCGGAATGGTGAGAAAGTGGGGGTTCCAACACCTTTGGCACGAACCTATCTGACCCTATTGAACGGGTATAACCGCTCATTAGACGCATTGCGTTGAAGGTATGGATTTTGGTATTGCCAATTATTGACAGGCGGAGTGACAAAAAACGGCATATAAACCACCATTTTCGGGCACAAAAGCATTCTTTTCCAATGCTGATGTTTCGTGTTAACCACCTGATAATATTACTGTTTTGTCGCGTATCCCGATTACCCTTGATTGGCCAGCAACTTGCTTATATTGGGGACAACGGATGTGACCGTATGCTTGGGTTCCCTGAAACAGGTGCGCCGGAGTGTTCGGAGAGAAGGTTAGATCAACAACATGGAAGGACAAAAAATGAAGAAGAATGAAAAAGGTTTTACCCTGATTGAGCTGATGGTCGTTGTTGCGATCATCGGTATTCTGGCTGCCGTGGCCGTTCCGCGGTTCCTCAAGTTCATGGCGCAGAGCCGCCGGACGGAAGCGAAGACCATTCTCTCGGCTGTGTTTAACGCACAGTCCGCGACTCTCGAAGGTCTGAATTTCCGCGCATCCCAGGCTGCGGCCACCTCGACCGGTTATACGGATCTTTTCAATGCCGGCTTTACTCCTGCCTCCCCGGTCAAGCTCTATACGTATGGCACTGATACGACGGCCAGCCTGACCTGTCCTCCCACCGGCGCTGCCTGCACCGTCGCCAACGGCGATGTCACGTATCAACCCCACGTTCAGCTGACGTTCGATGTGAACAGCAACGACCGTGGAACGTGGTTCAATGCATCCATGTGTGGTGACCCGAACGTTGACGGCTCCGGCCTCGACCAGTTCGCGGTTGCCAGCGAGGGTGGCCGTGAGCCCGTCCTCTGCACGGACGACCTGGAAGACGGAGCAGCCACGGACGATTCCACATCGGCTGCTGCCTGCGATGCTCCGCTTGCCTGCACCTGATAGCAACCTGATCATAGCCTGATCTCGTACATCCAGACCGCCTCCGGGAAACCGGGGGCGGTTTTCTTTTGGAGCCCCGAAACGGGTCATTGCGCGCCGGCGAGCCGGCCCAGCTTTTCCACGAAAGTTTCCGCGCCACCGAACCAGGCCGTATAGTTCAGCCGGATAAAATTCCGGTACCGGTTCGAGGGGGAAAAAATGGGACCCGGTGCAATGGATATTCCCGACCGGATCGCTTCACGATGAAGCTCGATTCCGTCGATGCCTCGTGGCAGCTCCACCCAGAGGAAATATCCGCCCGTGGGCCGGTTGGCACGGGTGCCATCAGGAAAATATCGTGCAACAGCTTCACTCATGGCCTGTGCAAATCCTGAATAAAGCCTGCGGATCCGGCGGAGGTGGTGATCGTATCCACCATGCGCGAGAAAGTCGGCGACGGCGAGCTGTGGCAGTGTGGGACTGGCAATGTTTGTCGCCATCTTCAGCCGCTCGATTTCGGACTGGTAGCGGCCGGGTGCAATCCAGCCGACCCGGTACCCGGGGGCGAGCGTTTTGGAGACGGAGGAGCAGAGCAGCACGGACCCTGAAACATCATAGGACTTGACAGCCCGCGGGCGTTCATTGGTGAAGCTCAGGTCGCCATAGATATCATCTTCGATGAGCGGGATTTCACGCTCCGCAAGCAGCCGGACCAGGTCGCGTTTCCGGTTATCGGGCATCACGTGACCAAGTGGATTCTGGAAGTTCGGACAAACAATCACGGCGCTGATCCTGTGGTGGCTGACTGCTTGCGACAGTGCATCCAGATCCATGCCGGTGTCCGGATGGGTGGGAAGTTCCAGTGCCTTGAGGCCAAGCAGTTCAATTGCCTGAAGGATGCCGTAAAACAGCGGCGACTCGATGGCGACCGTATCACCCGGCCGGCAGGTCGCGCGGAGTGCCAGCGTGATCGCTTCCTGGGCTCCGCAGGTCGTCACGATATCATCCGGCGAAAGCACACATCCGGCGGTGATTGCCCGTCTCGACACTTCAGTTCTCAACAGCTCGCATCCAGGCGGGATGTCATAGGTATTGGCGAGGCGGTAATGCCGGCGGCCCATCGCCCCGGTGATACGGGTGAGTTTCCCGGTCGGGATATGCTCGGGATTCGGCACTCCGGCACCAAACTGGACCAGCGCCGGATTGCGGGTGTCCTTGAGGACTTTCATGACCAGCTGATCACTGGTGACTGCACAGGGCACTGGCAGCTGTTCCCGGAGTCGGGGCGTTGAAAGCATCCTGAGAGGGCTGATCTTTACGTAGTATCCGGACTGCGGGCGGGCTTCGATGAGCCCCTGGTCTTCAAGGGTCCGGTACGCCTGAGTGACAGTGGTGATACTGACCCGGAACTGGCGGCTCAGCTCACGGACCGAGGGTATTCGGTCTCCCGGACGAAACGTACGGTGACTGATCAGGCTTGAGATGCGTTCCGCTATCTCGACGTAAAGATGATTATCATTGAGAGCTGGCGGTGTTGTCATGTTCACAGTTCTTTCAGCGGAAACCTTCTGATGAAATCGCGCCATATACAGCCATGTTGTATTTTAATCAGTACAGATAAACCATTGAAAATATTATAATAACCTTGGATATTGTAACTAATTCAGACAGTTCATATAAAACTGTACTCCTGACAGATCTTTTCAGGTGCCTCTGCCGCGTTCGCCACTGTCTGCCCATAATGGGTGTCCGGAGTAGTCATGGCAGTGGACAGGACTGTTGAGATAAATGGTAAAGGTACCTATGCGATACAGCTCATCCGGGAGCGTGTTGTGATCTCGTGCCTGGCAGGGACGCTATGGATGACGCGCGAGGCAGATCCGGGTGATTACGTGTTACGGACCGGCGAATCGGTTTCGCTTGCCGGTTCTGGTCGAGTCGTGATTTTTGGGCTGGAAGATGGGCGTTTTCACGTGGGCCGGTATTTCGGGAAATCTCCGGAGGGGATAGCCGATTTCCGCCAAACCCAGTGCCGCATTTCACCATGCCAATGAGAAATATTTCTATGATGACAGTTAAACGTACCCCAGTCGAGAAGCCCAGGCCACCGGCCGGACAGCGGGGCTGGGGCCGGTTCTTTTCCGATCACATGTTTCTTGCCGAATGGAATGGCGGGCAGGGATGGAGCGGCGCACACATTGTTCCCTACGGGCCGTTGTCTCTGGATCCGGCGGCGGCTGTTCTGCATTACGGTCAGGCGGTTTTCTAGGGACTGATTGCATACCGG
>CAZSFB010000255.1:0-4968 GCA_964606035.1 uncultured bacterium
CGTCTCAATCATGCCGAGCTGTGGACGCGCCTTGAGTTCACCTCAAGCCATTTTGTGGATGGTAACAACAAGGTATCGGTACCGGAGCGGACCATCCTTGGAGCCGGCACCGGGTTCCGCATGCTCAATGACCGGCTCGTGATCTCTTTCGAGGCCCGCAACCTGACAGACGAGAAAGTGATGGACGTGGTGGGGTTTCCCCTGCCCGGCCGGAGCTTCTTCGGCCGTCTGGAATGGAAATTCAACCCGCCGAAAGGCGATAGCAGAAACCCTGACCATGGAGACCCAGAAACATGAAGAAGACTCTCACCCCGATCCTGGCCATCACCGCCGCACTGCTTACCGCCTGTTTCGGCGACGAAGCCACGCCTCCCGGTCCGGTGCTTCTTGAGCCTGGTTCCTATCTTGCGGTGGTCACCACCGATTATGCGACAACTGCCATCGGAGTCATTGACCGTTCGGATGGCAGTCTTGTGACCGAAGAAGCCGTCAGTTCCGCCTCGGACGATCCGGGGATCTCGCTCCCCCTGAGCGGCGACGTGGCGCTATCGAATGATCCTCCGCCTCCGGGAATGCTGTTTGTTCTGGACCGGACCAACAACAACGTAACGCTCCTTGAGACCACCAACATGACCGCCCTCGCCCAGATCCCCGTTGGACAGAGTGTCATGGGCCCATGGGCGGCCAACCCCCATGATGCGCTGCTTGTGAACGGGACCCGTCTTTATGTGGCCCGTTACGAAAAAAATCCCTCACCCTCCCCTTCCAGTTCAGACTTTGACGACGGAGACGACGTGGTGATTATCGACCTCACCGCGCAGAAACCCGCCGAACAGTTCCGGTTCAACACGCTGGTGGACAGCGGCTTCCGGGCGGCACCGGAGCGGATCGCTCTCGCAGGCAGCCACGCCGCCGTCACCTTGCAGCACTATGAAGGGAACGGCTTCTCCGGTGCGGGTGACGGTCTCATCGCCTTCATCAACGTATCCAATGAAACGCTGACGGATACCGATACCGTTGCCAGCGGAACCCAGCTCATGCGGGTGGATAGCCTTACCAACTGCTCCGGCATGCGGTATCTGGCGTCTACGGACACTCTCTATGCGGTCTGCTCGGGGCTTTTCGCAGCCGGGCGAGCCACCCAGATCACCCAGTCCGGCGTCATCGCCCTGGCCATGGACGACATTGGCTCGGCAAGTGACAGCTACAGCGTTGTGCTTGAAGCGGCACAGGAAGACATCGAGCAGCCGTTGTCGGCCGTCGAAATCGTGAGCGACACGATGGGCTTTGTTCTTACCTACGGGTCATTCAGCCCCGATGAAAGCGACCGGCTGTATGTATTCGATCCGTCGTCAGGGGACGGAGACCCGGAACTGGTGTTCGAGGCCTCCGGGCCGTTCCAGCTCAATGCGGTCACATGGGATGACGCCGCGAACATCCTTTATGTCACGGACGCGCCGTTCGGGGGGCCCCATGCCGTGAGACGCTTCAGCGTGGGAGTAACCATCGAGGAACTGGATCCGGTCAATCCGTCGCCGGAAGGAGGCCTCGGACCAACCGCTCTCGGCCTGTTCGAGGTGGAATAGATAGCTGGCGGGCAAGGCCCGGCTACGTAAGTTCCTTGTAGCCGGGTGTCTTGAATGCGTCGTACATCTTCCGGAAAAACTCCCTCGCCTCCTCGCGCGGGTGCTTTTCCGCGAGCTTGGGATTGCCAAGCATGAGCAGATAGACGCTGGTTTCATCGTTGGTGATCCCGAAGCCGCCGTAATATTCAAACTGGCCGATGAGGAAATCGAACCAGAGGATCCGGTAGGTGCTCCGGAGGAACCAGTAGGTCGGAAGCTGTGCCTCGCGGCCAAGCCCCCTGATCGTCGTCGTGACCCCATCTGAAGTGAATGTGAAACTGCCAAGCTTCATCTCGGGATAGGTTGTGGCCGGTGCAGTCATCCGTTCACCACCTTTGACAGCGGGAAGCCGCCGGTCACTTTCGCCGGAACCCCGGCGGCTGGTTCCCCAGCCACCGATTTCCGCATCCAGAGAACAGCGGCGTGACTGGGACTGGCCGGTTTCACAAAACGGAATGACACCCCGGCGGGAATCCGGATCGCATCCGTCTCGCCCATCTGGGCTTTTGCAAGGAGTTTCCCGTCCGCTCCCGTGAACTCCACCGCAGGTTCGCCGAGGAACGACATGAGATAGGAGTGCGTATCACTCCGGAAGGTTTTTCCCGTGGTTCCTTCTGTCGTGATGAAATCGAGGGTACAGGCGCCCGCCCTGGCTATCGCCTCGGGCATTTCCAGCGGCCGTTTTGCGTCAATCGCCATGCCGATCAGGCTGCGGGCTCCGATGCGGCCCTCCGTCCGGTCCGGCCGGTCGTGGTGGACCTTGATCTCGCCCACCTTCACCTTCTCGAAGCCGGGCAGCCGCTCGCCGGACCAGTCGTCCATCCGGACACTTTTCACCGGAGCCAACGTCTCGTTGTAGTCCACCTTCCCCGCCGTGCAGAACACGCAGGCAAACACCTTGCGCCGCAACTCATCCGGCGGGTTGAAGATCTTGTGCGGTTCCTTCAGCTTCCCCGGCCAGTGGGACATGCCTACCGGATAAACCGTCATCGAGCCGTTCGAGCATTTCACGTAACCAAGCTGTTCGCCCGTGTCGGTGTCAGTGAAAACCGTTCGGGCCGGGAATGAATCCGCCATGTCATCACCCGTAAAGAACAGGAGATTGAATTCGTCGCCCCAGTTGCCGTGGCCGAAATAGAGCGGCTCGCTGGCGGTGGCCATCTCGACGACCGTATCGTCAATCCGCATGACAATTTCGAGAACGTGCTCAAGGCGCACCGGCGCAGCGGCCCGCGCCCGCAGGTTCATCCAGCCGAACTTGTCCCTGTGCGGATCCTCCCGGTCCCGGAAGGCGTCCATCAGGACCACTTCCACGCCCGGCTCCGGGGTAAAGGTCCCCGGTTTGATCTTCCAGAACTTGCACCCCTGATGGTAGTCGGCCACCCGGTTCCTCCCCCGCAGCCGCCAGAGAGAAACCACCGGCGGCTGACGCCCCTGTCAGCTTCAGCGGTTCATAGATTGATCCGGTGAAAAGTCCAAACGCAATTTCGAGTAACCCGGTCCCCGATTTCGAAGGAAATACTCCCCGGTTGAATGTTGTCCTATGAATAGCTAACAGACTTAAAGTTCACCATGACAAGGGAGTGGAAAATGATCAGCAATTTCAGAAAAATGCTTCTTTCGGCCGGCATACTGGCACTGACCGCAGCCTGTGGCAGCGATGGCAAAAATGCTGCCCGGGTATTCGTGGCCACTGGCCAGGCAGCCGAAGTCGGCAGCCTTTATGAAATCGACACCGAGACAGGCGATGCCACGGTTGTCACCGATCTGGACTATCCCATCGGCGCCATGGCCCAGGGGCCGGATGGCCTCATCTATGCGACGACGGTTAGCGAGCGTGTTGATCCTGCCATTCTACTCACGATCGATCCCGAAACCGGAGATACAACGGAAATCGGCGAGGTCATTGATCACGATGACGTCGAAGTGGAGTTCGCTGCCATCACCGGCATTACCTTCAAGAATGGAACCCTCTATGCCTGGGAAGAGGAAGAGCAATGCGCTGGAACTGACTGCCTCCTCGCCATCGATACCACATCCGGGCTCGCGGAGCGGCTGCCCGAATTCGGAGAGGACTTTGGCACCTGCGGCGGCGGGCTTGTGAATGTGGACGGAGACCTCGTGGTTTTCTTCGATTGCGGCGAAATGACCGGAGATTTACCGGTAGACCCGGCCGCTGTCGTCAATACCAGTGGTGATTTTGACGATATCGGCGAGAATCTGGTGTTCGATGAGGCTACGGGTGACGAGAACTGTCTTGTCATCATGGATGCCGACATATACGAAGGCGGCATCATCGGCGTGGTGAGCAACTGCGAGGACTACGACTTCGTGCCGCATCTCGCCTCGATTGACCTCGATACGGGTGAGGTCACTTCACTGACCGAGCTCCCGGTCAACATTGAAGCGGTTGTCGTCGTGCAATAAAAGCGAAAACGACACGAGTCAGGAAAAACGGCCCGGTGGTATTCACCGGGCCGTTTTCTTGCGGCTGCTTTTCCGGAGACGCTCCGCTCAGCCCCCAGTCTTGGAGCCTCTGCCCCGGACATTGACCTTGACCGAGGATTTCTCGCCCTCGATCTTGGAGTTGAACTCGATATCCACGTTCATGCGGACGGTAAGCCCCTCGAGGGCCTTCTGGAGCAGCTCCGTCGGTTCGCGGTCTTTCAGTAGCGTCGTGGCCACCTCCTTGGCGATGGCCTGAAAAAGTTCTTCCTTGGTCTTGTTGGATTGGCTGATGAAATAGGTGACCGCGTCGGTGGGAACCTTGATGTCGGCCAGCGCCCGCCGGACGCTGTCCTCGGTCATGAAGACCGCGCCAAGGCTCGTATAGATCGCCTTCTTCACGCTGTCCGGAACAATGCCGTCCAGCCGGTCGCCAAGGCGGCGCCGTCCCTCGCGCTCGTCAGAATCGTGTTCCGCCATGAGGTTCCTCCCCTTCGCCCGCACGAAGGGCCGCAGGTCAATATGGCGTTATTATGCCACAACGGGTGGACCCCGGCGATGGAACTCCCTAAGATTCCGGTATTCCGATGTTATCCAGGTGCTATATAAGCAGAGGGCTCCGGGCAGCCCTCTTCCTCACGGCCGGGTTCCTCAGTCCCGGTATGACACACGCCCAGACGCCACCGCCGGTGGCGGCCACGGCACAGGCCTCACAGCCGGACACCGAAGCCCGCCGAAAGGGTGACGCGGCCTTCCGCCGTGGCGTGAAATGCTACGAGGACCTGAACTACAACTGCGCCGAGGGATCCTTCCGGGAAGCCCTGACCTTTATTGATGACCCCCGGTACCACCTGTATCTCGCCTACACCTATGCAGCGACCGACCGCCAGAAGCTATC
>CAZSFB010000256.1:0-4965 GCA_964606035.1 uncultured bacterium
GAGCGGCGACGGAAGGAAATCCACTACCGCGTCAAGCATCGGCTGCACACCTTTGTTCTTGAACGCAGTGCCACAGATCATCGGGAACAATTTCAGTCCGATGCAGGCCCGTCGCAGGGCGGCCTTCAGCTCGGGGACCGTGACTTCCTTGCCCTCGAGATATTTCTCGGCAATGACGTCATCGACGTCCGCAACCGTCTCGATCAGCTTGTCGCGCCATTCCTTGGCGGTATCCTTCAGGTCATCCGGAATCGGCCCGACGATATAGTCGGCACCCATCGTCTCGTCCTTGTAGGTGATGCCGCGCATCTCGATCAGGTCGATGACACCGGCGAACTTGTCCTCGGCACCGATCGGGATCTGGATCGGGGCGGGACGGGCACCCAGCTTGGACTTGATCTCGTCAACAGCGTTGAAGAAGTCCGCACCCACGCGGTCCATCTTGTTGACGAATGCGATGCGCGGAACCTTGTACTTGTCAGCCTGGCGCCAGACCGTCTCGGACTGGGGCTGAACGCCTGCCACGGCGCAGAACACGGCACAGGCACCATCGAGCACTTTCAGCGAGCGCTCCACCTCGATCGTGAAGTCCACGTGACCAGGCGTGTCGATGATGTTCAGCCGGTAGTCTTTCCAGAAGGCGGTCGTCGCGGCAGAGGTGATCGTAATGCCGCGTTCCTGCTCCTGTTCCATGTAGTCCATGGTCGCTGTGCCTTCGTGAACTTCGCCGATCTTGTAGTTCACGCCGGTGTAGAACAGCACACGCTCGGTCGTCGTGGTCTTGCCGGCATCAATGTGCGCCATGATGCCGAAATTACGGTAGCGGTCGAGTGGTGCTAAGCGAGGCAAGGTATGACTCCTGGGTCTGGATTGCGGCCGGGGTTACCAGCGGTAGTGCGAGAACGCCTTGTTGGCGTCCGCCATCTTGTGGGTGTCTTCGCGCTTCTTGACTGCGTTGCCGCGGTTGGCGGCGGCATCCAAGATTTCGGCCGCAAGCTTTTCCCGCATCGAGCGGCCCGAACGGGCAGCGGCGTAGTCGATAATCCAGCGCATGCCGAGCGACGTGCGTCGGTCAGGCCGGACCTCAACAGGAACCTGGTAGGTCGAACCACCTACGCGGCGGCTCTTCACTTCCACGGCGGGGCGCACGTTGTCGAGCGCCTTGCGGAACACTTCAAGCGGGTCCTGCCCGCTCTTCTGTCCGATGTTCTCCATGCAACCGTACACGATCTGTTCGGCGACGGCCTTCTTGCCGTGCTCCATGATCGTGTTCACGAACCGCGTGATGAGCTGACTGTGGTAAACAGGGTCCGATAGGACCTCGCGCCTGGTGGCGCGTGATTTCCGTGCCATGGTTTCCTCGACTCAAGCGGCGGGCCGGTCCGACCAATGCGGCTTCCGGCCTGCCTCGCCTTTGCTGTCTGGGGATCTGAAGCAGGAACTCGCCGGATCCTGCCCCCTTAATCCCCTGTTGTTAAACTCTACTTCGGCCGCTTAACGCCGTACTTGGAGCGGCTCTGCTTGCGATTATTCACGCCCGTCGTGTCCAGATGCCCGCGAACAATGTGGTAGCGCACACCCGGGAGGTCCTTCACACGGCCTCCGCGGATCAGAACCACCGAGTGCTCCTGAAGGTTGTGACCCTCACCCGGAATGTAGCTCGTCACTTCATATCCGTTGGTGAGGCGGACACGGGCGACCTTCCGGACAGCCGAGTTCGGCTTTTTCGGGGTCGTTGTGTAGACGCGCACGCACACGCCACGCCGTTGGGGGCAACGGGTGAGCGCAGGCGACTTCGTCCTTGACGTAATCCGCTTGCGGGAACTGCGTACCAGCTGGTTAATCGTCGGCATCGTCTTTTAAACCGCTCTTCTTCTCTCGTTCATTCCGGCAATTTGCCAAGACCACACGCACAGGGAGCCTGTCGCCGGTGATCCGCCGGAGCGGTCCGGTTAGCTTCAAGTGCCGGTAATTACTCGGCTTTTTACCCTACTGAACCCACCACTTTGACGGCTTTTCCGTCAAGGGAGCCCGGCTTATAGCAGCCGAGCCCCCGTGCGTCAAGAACCTCAAATGCCTGAAAGGCCGATTCCCGGCCAATCAGAAAACTTATTTAGCCTGCCACCGGGTTGAGGTTGTCGGTGGCACCCTCTTCGACGGACTCAACGAGACCGTAGTCAACCGTATGGTAGGCCTCATTGCCCGTTCCGGCCGGGATGAGACGTCCCATGATGACGTTCTCCTTCAGGCCACGCAGCAGGTCCACCTTGCCATTGATTGATGCGTCCGTGAGCACCCTCGTCGTCTCCTGGAAGGAGGCTGCCGAGATGAAGCTTTCGGTCGCGAGGCTCGCCTTCGTGATACCGAGGAGCAGCAGGTCCGCCGATGCCGGCCGTCCGCCCTTCTCGATCACTTCCTGGTTCACTTCCTGGAAGCGCCATTTCTCGACACGGTCGCCCTTCAGGAACGACGTGTCGCCCGGATCATTGATCTCCACCTTGCGCATGATCTGTCGGACGATCGTCTCGATATGCTTATCGTTGATCTTCACGCCCTGCAGCCGGTAGACCTCCTGGATGCCGTCGACAAGGAATTTTGCCAGTTCCTTTTCGCCGAGGACGGCCAGAATGTCATGCGGGTTCGGGTTGCCATCGGTAAGCGCCTCGCCGGCCCGCACGTAGTCACCTTCATGCACCGTGATGTGCTTGCCGCGCGGCACCAGGTAGTCCCGTGGTTCGCCCAGCTGGCTGCCGTCCTGGTCACGCGACGTGACAATCAGCTTGCGCTTGCCCTTCATGTCCTTGCCGAACGACACGTAGCCGTCGATCTCGGAAATGATGGCCAGCTCACGCGGCTTGCGAGCCTCAAACAGCTCGGCCACGCGCGGCAGACCGCCAGTGATGTCCTTGGTCTTGGTGGACTCGCGCGGAATCTTCGCGATCGGGTCACCGGGAAGGATCACGTCGCCTTCCTTCACCACAAGGATCGAACCCACGGGCAGGAAGTAACGCGCCTGCTGTGAGGTGCCGGGGATCGTCAGCGTGGCTCCGCCCGGATCCTTGATCGAGATACGCGGGCGGCTGTCGGCCGATGCACGCGTCTCAATGATCCGCTGGGTGGTGAGGCCGGTTTCCTCGTCCGTGGATTCGGCCATCGTGACGCCGTCACGGATATCACCGAACTTCACGATGCCGCCCACGTCCGTGAGAATCGGAACCGCAAACGCGTCCCAGTCCGCAAGGCGCATACCCCGCTTCAGTTCCTCGCCGGGCCCCACAAGGAGCCGCGAACCGTAGGGGATCTTGTATCGCTCACGCTCGCGGCCGGCCGTGTCCTTCACCACCAGTTCGCCGTTGCGGTTCATGACGATGCGGCCGTTCTTCTCGTTCACCACGAACGACAGGTTGTGGTACTCAAGCTTGCCGTCGCCACGGGCTTCCACATGGCTCTGCTCGGCGCGCCGGGTGGCGGCACCGCCGAAGTGGAAAGTACGCATCGTGAGCTGGGTACCCGGCTCACCGATGGACTGCGCCGCGATAACGCCGACCGCCTCGCCCGGATTCACCAGATGTCCACGGGCGAGATCGCGGCCGTAGCAGAGCTGGCAGATGCCGTACTTCGCCTGGCAGGTGAGCACCGAGCGGATTTTTACCGACTCGATGCCGGCTTCCTCGATCTGCTTCACCAGATCCTCGTTGATCTGCTGGTTCGCCTGGACCACCAGACGCCCTGACGCCGGATCAACCACGTCCTCAAGGGCCGTACGGCCAAGGATGCGGTCGCCGAGATTTTCGATGATCTCGCCGCCTTCGCTCAGGGCGCGGGCTTCCACACCGTCCATGGTCATGCAGTCAAATTCGCTGATGATCGAGTCCTGCGCCACGTCCACGAGACGGCGGGTCAGGTAGCCCGAGTTTGCCGTCTTCAGCGCGGTGTCGGCCAGACCCTTGCGGGCGCCATGCGTCGAGACGAAGTATTCCAGCACGGTGAGACCTTCGCGGAAGTTCGCCTCGATCGGTGTCTCGATGATTTCGCCTGACGGCTTCGCCATGAGGCCACGCATTCCGGCGAGCTGCTTGATCTGGTCCTGGGAACCACGGGCACCCGAATCGGCCATGATAAAGATCGGATTCAGCGAGGGAACCTCGCGGAAGTCGCCCGGCTGCTCGGGATTCATGAGCCGCTCGGTGGAGATCCCCTTCATCATCTCTTCCTTGACCTGTTCCGTCGCGCGCGAGCAGATGTCCACCACGTGGTTACGCCGCTCGCCGTCGGTCACAAGACCTTCTTCATAGGAAGTCTTCATCTCGAGGACCTTCTTGCGGGCCTCGTTGATGATCCGGGTCTTGCCCTCTGGGATACGCATGTCCTTCAGCGCGATGGCGATGCCCGCGCGGGTTGCGAAGTAGTAGCCCATGTTCTTTAGGCGGTCGGCCAGAATGACAGTCGCCTTGTCGCCCGAATTGCGGAATACCACATCGATGAGGTTCGCCGTGGCCTTCTTGTCGAGCACCTTGTTGATGACCGCGAAAGGGGTACCTTCAGGTACGATTTCCCACAGGATGACCCGGCCCACCGTCGTCTGAACACGCTGGCCGTTCAGCCGGAGGCCGATGGCAGCCTGCAGGTCCACGTCACCAGCATCATACGCCATCCGGACTTCTTCGGGGGACGAGAACACCCGTCCCTCGCCGCGCGCGTAGGCACGTTCGCGGGTCAGGTAGTAGAGACCGAGCACGATATCCTGCGTCGGGACAATGATCGGCTTTCCGGAAGCCGGTGAGAGAATGTTGTTTGTGCTCATCATGAGCACACGGGCCTCGATCTGAGCCTCGATCGACAACGGCACGTGGACGGCCATCTGGTCGCCGTCGAAGTCTGCGTTGAATGCCGTGCAGACGAGCGGGTGAAGCTGGATCGCCTTGCCCTCGATCAGCACCGGCTCGAAGGCCTGGATGCCGAGGC
>CAZSFB010000257.1:0-4952 GCA_964606035.1 uncultured bacterium
GTAGACCTCGCGGAAACTGCCCATGCCGGCAGTCCGCATCATCTTCAGGTGCTTGATGGTAATCGTCTCGACACCGCGTTCCTTCAGCCAGTTGTTGGCATTGGTGGCGGCGACCTCGGCGGATTCCGCCGACAGGAACGACAGAAGGGTCTCGATGTCGGTGGGGCCACAGCCCGGTTTCAGCGAGATGATCTCCACGTCCCGGAGTTTGAGCTGCGCCACGAACCTCACCACGTTGGTCGGCATTTTCGTGAACGGGATCCCGCCGATGGCGAGCCCGTCGCCGAGAAGGGCAACGGTGATCTCCGGAGCCTTTGTGGCCTCAAAAAACTCCCCGATGCTGCTCATCAGGGCGTCAAGGGTGTTCTGCCACATGGGGCTGCCCTTGGCATACAGGCGGCGGCTGTGGTTGGCGCCAGCCAGCCGCTGCGCGAGATCCCGGGCGAGTTCCTGCGGATTACCTGCCATCAGGAGCCTCCCGGCGTCGCGTAACGCGCACAGGCGTCACGGACGGCCTTGTTCTTGTTGGCCGCACCGGCGTTCAGTGCCGAGCGGGATTCACGGGTAGCATTGTTGGAAAGCGCCTTGGCAATCAGCGGCCGGAACTGGTCGATGTGGTTCTTCCCGAGAGTCGCTTCCCGGATGAGCAGGTTCCAAAGGGGCCGTACGGCTTCCGGCGAGCGGCTGTCGCCGAGGGCCGTGATGGCCAGTGTCTGGTACTGGCGGAGACGTTTCTCGGTGGAGGGGTCGCGGGGGTCCAGATACAGGACTTTTATTGATTCCTCATCGCCGTTCCCGCCCGCCGCGACGTTCAGGAGCGATATGGATTCCGGGGCCGGATGCTCGGCCAGTGCCTTGATCGCCATCTCCTTGGCGAGGGCATCACGGTTCCGCATCCCGAGCCGGGCCATCTGTGAGCCGGTCTTCCCGCTGATCTGTGAGCCGATCCGGATCAGGTTGAACACCCGCATGGGTTTGGCGCTCTGGGCGGTGACGGCAATGGCGTTGAGCCCCGCCTGGTCAATGGTCTTGAACTTGGTAAAAATAAGTTCCTTCGTTTTCGCGTCCGTGGAACCCTCCAGCGCGGTGAGCATCGCTTCTGCGACGACCGGTCCCTGGCAGTTGAACCGCTCCACGATCTGGATAGTGCGTGCCATACCCTGTGGCCCGGAGAGATACTCTTTCATCTGGGCATGAAGTCCGCTCGAAGGGGTAACCTTCGCCGACTGCGCCACGAGGAACCCCATCACTTCCTGGGCGGCCTCCGGATCACCCGCCGCCTCCAGTGACTTCGCGAGGTCCGTGCCGCTTGTGAGCAGGGAATCCGGCGGCTGCTGCATCCGGGAGAGTATTCCCATCCAGATATCCTTGTAACGCCGGGCGACGGCCTGCGGCTTCAGGGTGTCGAACGCCTGCCGGACAGCAGGCGGTCCGTCGGCCCTCTGGATCCGTTCCTGCGCGGCCACCACCAGGCTGTCGAGACTTTCCCGGAATGACAGCTCCAGCATGCCAAGGCCGTTCGACTGGAGCGCTTTTGCCTGGATTTCCTGCCAGACGATCCCGTCAATGGAGTGGCCGGTCGCCCTGAAGGAGTTGTCCAGTTCGGCGAGCAGCCGTTTCCGTTCCGACTCGATGGGCCGGATCTGCTGCATCAGCTCCGCCACGGCCTCGATCGTGTCGGAGTCGGAACCCTGGTTGCCGAGGATGGAACTGATCGCCTCGATGACGAGCTTGTCGGAGACCGCCTGGGAAAGGTTCTTGCCGCCGCGCTTTTTTGCGGGCGTGGGCACGTTGGCGTCCCGGGTCTGGCTCGCCAGTTTCTTCAGCATCACGAAACGGGCGTCCGGTCTCAGGCGCCCCAGAACGTTGGCGAGGAGCTTCGCGCTTTCGGCGAGGTTTTCCTCCGGGGTCCCCTGCGACACCATGTATTCGTGGTTGCCGAAGTAGGCCTTGGCAGCGAGTTCAGCCAGATCGTCCGGGTTCAGCGCTTCGACGCGGACGTTTCCACCGCCGCCGATGCGGGATTTGACCGTCCCTGCTGACACGCCGGCCGACTTTCCGGCTCCCCCGCCTCCGGAGCCGCCACCGCCACCACCCTCGGACGGCTGCTCGACGACGCCGGGTTCGGCCTTTTCCATCAGGTCATCAAGGAAAGTGCCCAGCGATTCCGGGGTTGCAAGCGCGGCGATGTCCACGCCGAGCGCGTCACCCACGCGGGAGCGACGCTCCTTGACCTGCAGTACCTCTTTCAGTGCCCGCTCGACCACCGGGTCCTGACCGGCAATCTCGTTGATCTCCACGTTGCGGCCCGAGAAAAGTGCCTCGAAGTCTACCTCTACCGGCGTAATGCCGCGGGTCTGGTAGCGGCCGAGCACGGCGGAGAACCCGCCAGCGGCCCGGATCTTGTCGGGAGTCTCGGCGAGCGAGGTCATGAGATAGCCCAGTTCCTTGGCACCGGCAGTCTTGTCAAACCGGATTGCCACGATGGAACGAGCGAACAGATGCTCCGCGAGCTGCGCCGCGGCGGGATCTCCCATCGCCGGGGCGGTGGCATCGAAGACGAGCTTGGTCCCGTTGGAACCGATCGTGACGCTCTGGCCGCCGAGGGATGCCTTCTGGAGGGCCTCGAGCGCCTGCTGGCGGATCTGCGTGAGAATCGGATGCGAGTCCTCGTAGTAGCCGGCCGCCTTCAGCGACCGGCTGAGTGCCTTCACCAGCAGTCCGATGGCCTGGCTCATGCGGCCCTTCCGGATTTGCCGAGATACTGGATCAGGTCGCGGCAGAACGGCAGACCGGCAGGCAGGATTTCCCAGACGCCGATCCCTCCCTCTTTCTCGAACCCCTTGAAGGCAGCCGCCCCGGAATACCGGAGTATGTAGACGAGGCCGCCTCCGGCCTTCCTGGTCACTGTGATAAAGGTCTCGGTGCCGTATTCAAAAACCCACCGGTCGAGAAAGGCGTCTGGGAGTTCCGGCTGCTCCAGCCGATGTTGGGTGAAGTCGTATTCTGCCTCTGTCGCCTGCCGGTAGGCATCCAGTGCGGCCTGGGAGAGGGCGCAGCCGGCGTTGTAGAACTCCGCCGACCGGCCGAGCGATCCGGGCAGGTCCGTACGTGCCGATACCTGCTTCTGCACGTCGGTGTGGAACCAGCGGGAAAGCTGCTGCACGGCTTCGGTGGCGGATCTCGTATCTCCCGCCGAAATGGCGGCCGCCACAGCGTCACCCAGGGGAACTGGAACGTCCATCTGGTAACTCTTTCCCACGCTGACCTGAAACGGAAGAGTTGCCCGGTTGCTGTTTCGATCTTTTCTCGCGCGGGCGACCCGCAGTTCCCTTTCGGTACGGAGGATGCCTGATCTGGAAGTTCCACGGGCAGCCTCGTTCAGCCGCTCGGCGATGGTGACGGAGGTGTACCCTGCCGCCTCATTGATAGCCGGTGCGGCGAGCCCCAGCGCCGCCTGGCTCAGGTTCACCACCTCGGCGGCGGCGCCGAAGGCCACATAGGCGCCCGCTTCGAGGCCGAATCCGACCGTTTCGGAGCGGACGTCCTCCCGTGCGGATTCAAGTTCAGCCAGTTTCTCCCTAAGAGACTTCTTTGCCTGCGTCAGGTGCTCGAAGTGCGGAGTGCCGGGAGCGGCGGATTTCAGGGCACCGTCGATTTCATCGATGCGCCGCTGCCAGCTGGCGATCTCCTGTTCGATTTCCTCCAGGACTTCGGGCTTTCCGCCCAGGAACTCCGGCAAATCCTTCTCAAGCTCCGTGGCGGCATTTTTCAGGATCTCCCGGATCCCGAGCGCGAGCGACACCATCGGTGCGATCGACCCCCGGAACCCGACTGCATCGCCCACGATATTGGAAATGGCCAGCGATTGCGGGTCGCCGTCCTGTAGCCTGCGGGCAAGTTCAAAGATCGGCGTGTAGAAATACCGCCTGAGGAAATCGCCCATACTTGCTTCCTTGATACTTGCCGTCCGTTTTGTGAAATCCTTGAGGTCCACAAAAAGGTGAGCTTCCTGCCGGAATTCCGGAATGAGATAGAGTGGTTCCTGCGACAGGTCGATCCGGTAGCACTCCCCGGACTTCCATAGCTGCTCCTGCTCCGCACCGGGGATGAACTCGACGAGTGCCAGAAAATCCTGCTTCATGCGCTCGATACGCCCGTCCAGCACCATTACGATGGCCCCCGCCGCCACGAGCTGTGCGCGGGCCGCGAGATCTCCCGCCCGGCCCAGGGGCTCTGTGCCGCCGGCAAGTATCTGCGGGGCCTTCGCCACGAGCATTTCCAGCACGGTGAATGCCTTGCCGGCCGAAGGTGCCGCCTTCATTACCCAGCCATGAAACTGGCTGCGCGGGGAGGTTTCCGTAAGGCACCGGAGCAGGAACTCTCCGGATGCAGCCGCCTTGCGCCCCGGCGCAACCGTATCCTTCAGCGGACCATTCCAGTTCTGTAACAATACGAGAATGAGGATGTCCCGCACCGCCTCGGCCAGCAGGTCGCGGCACATGATGGCCTTCTGGGCGGGATCAGCCAGGAGTTTCTTGGCCAATAGTCCGCGCAGTTCCTCAAGGCCGGTGTTCTCGACCGCCGTGGGCAGGAGTTTTTCTGCCAGTTCCACGGCACTGGCATTGGTGCGGTAGGGATTAACCGGACTTTTCAGCAGCTCCTGTGCGGTGATACCCGTCGAAAGCGGCGAGACGGTCACGGCGAACTGAAAGCCGAGGCGTGCAGGGAGGCTGTCGCTGTCCACCGCACCAGACTCCATGAGGGCCTGCACGGCGAGCTGGAGAATCTGCGGTGCCAGCGTCTGGCGCATGCGGGCGTCAGGACCACTATCGGAGGCGGCCCGCCGGAACGATTCCGCGATCATCAGATGGACGAGGTAGGCGGTTTCCTCGCCGCCTTCGCCGGTGCCGATCTCCCCGAAACCCTTGAGGTAGACCGTGCCCGCGTCG
>CAZSFB010000258.1:0-4942 GCA_964606035.1 uncultured bacterium
ACGGTTTCAACCCCTGCGCGATGTGGGTGCTGCTTTTCCTGTTGTCACTACTGGTCAACGTGGGAAGCCGCTGGCGGATGGCACTCATAGCGGGAGTTTTCGTCACGATCAGCGGACTTGCCTATTTCGCCTTCATGGCAGCCTGGCTTAATGTATTCCTGCTCATAGGGTTTTCCCGGGCGGTACAGGTGTCACTGGGCAGCATCGCCGTGCTCATCGCAGCCGTCCATATCAAGGACTTTTTCGCCCTCCACAAAGGGGTTTCATTGAGCATTCCGGAAAGTGCCAAGCCCGGAATATACCGGCGTGTCCGGGATATCATTCAGGCCAATAATCTCTGGGCTGCACTTGCTGGAGTGACTGTTCTGGCAGTTCTGTTGAATACTGTTGAACTGCTCTGCACGGCAGGCCTTCCGGCGGTCTATACCCACGTGCTGGCCAGTTATCCGCTCCCGGAATGGGAGCGGTACGGTTACCTTGCCCTATATAATATTGCGTATATGGCCGATGATGCTCTGATGGCCACGATCGCAGTCGTCACCTTCTCGCGGCGGAGGCTTGAGGAGCGCGAAGGACGATGGCTGAAACTGGTGAGTGGCGTCGTCATTGGCTTGCTCGGCCTGCTATTGCTGCTGAGACCCGGATGGCTGCACCCGGGCTAACTGGGATATTTTCCCGCGTGGCCAGCGGTTCACCAGACCCCGGTTATTCCGCCAGGACAGAACAACTGTCAGCCAGATCTTACTTGTGGATCATTTACTGGTGATCTCGCGGCAATCCGCGGGATGATCTGGGATAGCGGGAGCACGTGCTCGGCCGCATCCTTGCGAATAGCCTCCATCGGCATTCCGAAGACAACGGAGGTTGCTTCATCCTGGGCGATCGTCCAGCCGCCAGCCTGACGGATCCGGAGCAGTCCTTCCGCACCGTCAGCTCCCATGCCCGTGAGCAGCACCCCGATCACCCGGCCGCCGAAGGTCCGGGCCGCGCTCTCAAACAGCACGTCAATGGATGGCATGTGCCGGTTCACCGGCTGTCCTGCGCCCACAGCGCAGGCAGGGCCGCTGGCGCTACGGACCAGCTTGAGATGCAGACCGCCGGGAGCGACGGCCACCTGCCCCTGTCCCACCTGCAGGCCGTCCGAAGCCTCGGTGACATCCACCACACCGAGTCCGTTAAGCCGTTCAGCAAAACTGGCAGTGAACACTGGCGGCATATGCTGGCAGACAAATACCGGGGGGAAGCGCGGCGGCATCTGGACGATCATCTCCGCGATAGCCTCGGTGCCACCGGTGGAGGCACCGATAACCACGACCGGGCCCGCGACATAGGGTGCAGCAGGTGCCCTGGGTTCATTGATGGCTGACGCTGAACTGTGGGGTATTTTCAGTGCCGTCTGTGACTGGACTGGCATTGCCGCTGGATTTTTCCTCAGGCGGTTCTTGGCAGCCGCACCGGCACGAATCGCTGTCACGATACGGCTCCGGAAATCTTCCGCCCAGCGGCCATCACCGGCGATAGTTTCGCCCTTTCCGACCACATCAATGGCACCAAACGAGAATGCCGTCATGGCTTTGCGGGCGGCATCCGGATGAAGCGAGCTGGAAATAACGACCGGCGTGGGAAGATTCCGCATGAGCCATTTCAGGAACGTGAGCCCGTCTGTCCCCGGCATGTCGATATCAAGGATCACCACGTCCGGGTCCAGTTCCCGGATCTTCCGGCGGGCGATTTCGGCGCTGGAGGCAATGCCCGCCAGTTCAAGGCCGGGAGAACTCCCGATGATCTGGCGATAGTTCTCGCGCGCCACCGCGGAATCATCCACCGTCAACACCCGGATCCGGCCACGCGTCATGACGGGCTCCGGTAAAGGGTGGGTCCCGCCGAAACGAGCGGGTGCTCGATGCCGAGCAGATTCTCGGAATGGCCGATGACGAGATAGCCCTCTGGTGTCAGGTGACGCGCGATCTGGCGAACCACGTGACCGCGGCCCTCCGGGTCGAAATAGATCATTACGTTCCGGCAGAACACGATGTCGAATTTCCGCGAGAAAGGATATGCCTCCGCCATCAGGTTGAACCGGCGGAATCTGACCAGATTGCGGACGGACTCTACCACCTGGTAGTCCGTACGGACCGTGCGGCCCCTGCGACTCTGCATAGGGCGGAAATATTTCTGCCGGTAGGTCGGTGGGACCAGGCGGATACGTTCGTGGGTATACATCCCCCGCTCCGCTGCACCGAGTGCCCGCGAATCTATATCGGTGGCAAGAATCAGGATGTCCCACCCTTCCAGCGGATGCTGCTCCAGATACTCCATGACTGTCATGGCGAGGGAATAAGGTTCCTCCCCCGTGGAAGACGCCGCACACCAGATCCGGAGCTGCCGGTCCTGCCGTTGCTCCCGATACCGGACCCGGGCCGGCAGAAGCTGGTTCAGCAGCAGGCTGAAGTGGTCCTGCTCCCGGAAAAAGTCGGTCTTGTTGGTGGTGAGCGCATTGACGAATTCACTGAACTCGGCACCGTCAGGATCATCCTCCAGCAGATAGTGGTAATACTGCCGGTAAGAGCGCAGCCCCAGAGTCCGGAGCCGTGATGCCAGACGCCCCTGGATGAGAGCGAGTTTATGCTGTGGGATGGAAATCCCCGTTGTCCGGTACAAGTGGGCCCGGAGCTGGTTGAACTCGCTCGTGGAACAGACTGGCGGCTGAAGCGATGCCTCAGCCGTCAGTCTGCCCAAGGGCTTGGTGGTCCGTGTATCGCTCAGGGCGTTGGCCCCTCTCACCCGGAGCGGCTAATGCCCCGGTGCTTCCGCCAATGCTCAGAACTCCCGGAAATCCGATCCGCCGAACTGGACAGGCGTCTTCTGGCCAAACTTGATCTCCGGGTGGGCAACTCCGTTCCCGCCGGCTTCTCCGTTTGCACCGGTTTTCGCAACAGCCTTGGTGGCTGCCGCCCGGGCGGTCGCCTGTGCGGCCTGATACTGCATTACCGCTGCCCCGCCGTTCACGTGCATAAGCAGGTCCGATACCAGCTCGGCCAGCAGATTTGCCTGAGCCGAAAGTTCTTCTGCAGTGGATGCGGTCTCCTCGGAGTTGGCGGCCGAGTTCTGTGTGACGGAATTGAGCTGTACGACGGCTGTGTTGATCTGGTCGATACCTGAAGCCTGCTCCTGGCTGGCAGTGGCAATCTCCCGGACGAGTGTCGTCACCTTATTGATATTCTCGACAATCTCGCTGAAACCGGAGCCAGTCGCCTCTGCCAGCTTCACGCCGTTGCCCACAGCGCTCAGGTTGTCCTCGATCAGCCGGGCGGTGTCCTTTGCTGCGGCAGCACTCCGCTGGGCGAGGCTGCGAACTTCGCCTGCAACCACCGCAAAGCCGCGGCCATGCTCGCCGGCACGGGCTGCTTCCACAGCGGCATTCAGGGCCAGAAGATTTGTCTGGAACGCGATTTCGTCAATGATCTTGATGATGCTCTGGATCTTGCGGCTTGATTCGCTGATGGACTCCATCGCAACGGTCATCTGCTTCATGCCGCTCTGGCCACTGCTCGCGGCCGATCTCGTGGTTTCCACGATTTCGGTGGCAGCCTTGGCGTGCTCGGCATTCTGGCGCGACATGGAGGCAAGTTCCTCGACGGTCGACGAAACTTCCTCAAGCGATGAGGCCTGTTCGCTGGATGCCTGCGACAAGGACTGACCGGCAGACGCCATTTGGGCGGAAGCAGTCTGGACCTGGCGGCTCGAATCCCCGAGACTGCCGGCCACTCCAGAAAGCAGCGTATTGATGTTCCGTGAGGTGATAAAGGCAATGAGCAGTCCCGCGACAATGCCCACGACGATCAGGAGTGTTTCGATGAACTGAAGGTTAGAAATTGCACCTTCCAGATTTCCGACACTCTCCTTCATCATCAGCTCGTCGGCGTGCTCGATTTCAGCAAGAGTATCGAGAACTGCTTTTCGCGCCGGAATAATCTTTGTGTTGTAGGTGTACTGGGACATGTTCCAGGTGTCCCTACCCCGAATCTCGAAAATCCGGTCGACCAGCGGAACCACCAGCGAAATATTGTTGCTGATATTGGCAAGAGCCGTGGTGACCTCATAACCGCCACCCAGTTCTGCTGCATTTAGCCGCCGGATGGTGGCCGTCAGGTCCATGACGATCTTTTGTACCTGACGGCGGTGCTCTTCCCGGCCGTGAGTGGTGAACCGGTCGGAGTAATCAACCAGTTCCTTGATAAGAAAACCGGTCTGCCCAACGGTATGCGAAATTGTACCACGCCCTTTTGCCTGCTCCAGCGCCACCAGCCGGGCAACCGAGTCAAATGCAGAGGAGAGCTTGGGCTCCACTTCCTTGTCCCAGATTGTCCGAGCAGGCTGGTCCTTTTCCGTATGGGCAATCGCAACCGTTTCCTCCTGTGCCTGCTGGAATGCAGACAGACGGTCCTTCAGCTCGCCGACACGGCCATTGATGAGGTCCAGATTGAATTTTCGCCCCAGTTCGGCGATCTGGGAAATGGCCGGATTCACTTCATCCTTCCATGCCCTGGATCTCGACTCCAGATACTGGCTTTCGCCCGTGAGCAGGTATCCCCGGGTAGCCAGTGCTGACTCAGAGGCACCCTCAATGATCGCATGGATCGCATCCTTGACGGGTAACCCCTCTTCTGTGACATGCGCCATGGCATCATGAACCGTACCCACCTGCATGAGAGCCACCATGTTGCTCATCAGCAGCAGCGCCAGAAGCGACAGCAGCCCCGCCCATATTTTCTTTCCAATTGTCCAGTTCATTTCCTTTGTCCTTTCGCCTGTTCTCTCTGTCTTTATCTCTTCAGTCATTTCCGGAGGTATTCAGGAAACCGCCCGGTCCAGAATGCCTATCTGCTCCTCGGTGAGCACCCGGTCGATGTCGAGCAGCACGATCAGCTCGTTGTCCCGG
>CAZSFB010000259.1:0-4941 GCA_964606035.1 uncultured bacterium
TCCCGGTATTTCCTGCTTCACGCCGAAGGGGGCATTCTATGCGTTCCCGAACGTGAAGGGGCTTATCGGCCGCAAGACTCCGGGCGGCAAGGTGATATCGAACTCGATTGATCTGGCGGGATACCTGATCGAGGAACATAAGGTTGCCGTAGTGCCTGGCGGTCCGTTCGGTGCCGAAGGGTTCATGCGGCTTTCCTACGCGACTTCGATGGAGCAGATACAGAAAGGTCTGGACCGGATCGAGGCGGCAGCGAAAGCACTGAAGTAGTACGATTGGCTGTCTGGGCATGAATGAAAGGGGGGGGCTGTTCCGGCCTCCCTTTCTATTTTCGGGCCCTGTCTGAACAGTTCTTCATCCGGCCGTAACAAAATCCCCCTTGACAACTTTCCGATCGGACACAGATCAAAGGCGTCCCGCGAAAGCACGCGGACGGTGGCCCGGAGGAGTCCGCGGCCGGAAGGAGATGATTTTATGCTGGTTCGATCTGGATTTTTGCCCGCTGCTGTCCGGAACCCGTGGTACGATCTGGACCGTTTTTTCGGGGATTTCGCCACGTCGGCGGTTTCCACGGCGGTCCCGGCCATTGACGCCGTGGAGACGGGCGACGGCTACGTGCTGAAGATGGACATTCCGGGCGTGAAGGCGTCCGACCTCCAGATTTCGGTCGAGGGTGATACGGTCTATGTGGCCGGCGAACGCAAGGCAGAGTCCGAGGAAAAGACGGAAAACTATGTCCGCCGGGAACGGTCCACCGGAAAGTTCAGCCGCACCGTGACGCTCCCTTACCAGGTGGAGACGGGCAAGGTTGAGGCTCAGGTGAAGGATGGGGTGCTGACCCTGACCCTTCCGAAGCGCGACGCAGACAAGCCCCGCAAGGTGGAAGTGAAGGCCGTCTGAGGCATCTGTTGGTAGATATGGATTCAGGCCCACCCCTCAGCGGGGCGGGCCTGTCTCATTTTGGGAGGAGAGTCTGGCTTCGTGTCGCCACAGAAAAACACAGAAAAACACACAACGTCTTCACGTGGCGAACGTAGGGTTGGCCGGGGGGCAGGTTTATTAAATCATGTGATTTCAATGTGTTATGCATCGCCACAGGAAAACACAGGAAAACACAGGAAAACACAGGAAAACACAGGAAAACACAGGAAAACACATAACGTCTCTTGGCGGATGGGGGCAAAACACGGTTGGACACGAAATCCGGAGAATGGTGGTCAGGACACCCTGTTTTTTAATACTGCGCGAAACCCCCTAGACTAGGAGCCTCAATGGCCTTCTGGCAGCGACATACCGACCCGCCACATATAGAGGAGATCTACGAGGAACTCCCGGCGCATCTCGCACATCTTCACGGACCGAAGATCGTTCAGGTCTCGGACCTGCATACCTGCCGCTACCACCGTGCGGAGCAGTGGGCGGACAACATCACTCTCATTAACAGCCTGAAACCGGACTTGGTCGTCATCACCGGTGATGCCATGGATTGGCCCCGCCGCTATGAGCCTGACTACGTGGAGCCATTCGAACTGCTCGATCCGAGGGTCGCCGTGCTTGCGATCCTCGGAAACCATGATTTCTATTTCGGTCCGAACCGTCTCACGAAGGTTTACCGCGAGAACACCCACGCAGTTGTTCTCCGGGGGGACCGGTGGGAATCGGATGCACTGCCGGGCCTCGTGGTCTGGGGAATAGATGACCCGATGACGCCACTGTCGGCCCCGTCAGACTATCCGAAGCTGAAAGAGTGGGCTGCGGGCGGTCTGGATCCGGCTAAGTTCCACGTGCTGCTCTCCCACCGGCCGGATGCCTTCCCCGTGGCTGCGCGGCTGGGTTTTGATCTTCAGCTATCCGGGCATACCCACGGCGGGCAGCTCTCGTTCGAGTTGCCGAGCGGCCGGCGGGTGCATATCGCCAGTGTTCTCGGCCCCTATGACCGCGGCCGGTTTGTCCGCGAAAAGGAAACCCTTCCGCAGGCTCCTGTGTCACGTCTCTACGTGAACCGGGGGCTCGGATACACCGGGGTTCCCTACCGGCGTGACTGTCCGAGCGAGGTCACATTGATCCGCCTGGTGGCACCGAAGGCGATCCTCCGGAACGCGGCCTGAACAGAACACCCCTCGCCGGAAGGGCAATGAAAAAATTTGCTTGTCAGGGGTGGAAGCAGCCGATAGGGTAACTGACGCCGATGTCAGTTTTCAGGGGCACCGGGGGAGCAGTTTCCATGACCGAGACAAAGACCACCTTCTGCCGCATCTGTGAGGCCGCCTGCGGCCTTGAGGTGACCGTCGACAATAACCGCATCGTCAAGGTTGAGCCGGACCGAGAACACGTAGTCACGCAAGGCTATGCCTGTATCAAGGGAATCCGCTTCGGCGAGGTGCATCATTCTCCGGACCGTATCCGCCACCCCATGAAGCGGGTGGGCGACAGCTGGGTGCGGATCACCTGGGAGCGGGCGTTCGAGGAGATTGGTGCGAAGGTGAAGGTGCTGCGCCGCCGCCACGGCCCCAATTCCATCGCCATGTACATGGGGAATCCTGCCGCCTTCAGCGGAACCCACCCCATCTTCTCGCAGGCCTTCCTGAACGGTATCGGCAGCAAGAACTTCTATTCGGCCGGTTCCCAGGACTGCAACAACAAGTTCGCCGTCACTTCCCGCATGTATGGACAGCCGACGATCCAGCCGATCCCGGACGTCGACCGGACCGAATGCATCATCATCGTCGGCTCGAACCCGGCCATCTCGCAGATGAGCTTTGTGAGCATGCCGCGGGCGATCGAGCGGCTGAAGGCGGTGGAAAAGCGCGGGGGCAGGGTCTTTTGGGTGAATCCGCGCCGGACAGAATCGGCCCGTGGCCTGGGCGATCATCTGTTCATCCGCCCGGATACGGATGTCTATTTCCTGCTGTCCTTCCTGAACGAGCTGATAGCCACCGGCGGCATCCGGCATGAACGGGTCGGCCGGTTCATGAAGAACTGGGAGCCAGTCGAAAAACTCGCCCGGCAGTGGACGCCGGAACAGACGGAGAAGATCACCGGGGTTCCCGCGGAAAAACTCCGCGAGGTTGTTGCCGCGTACCGGAACGCAACCGGTGCCGCACTCTACGCTTCGACCGGACTCAACATGGCGGGCCACTCGACGCTCGCCTTCTGGGTTCTCAATGTCATTAACGCGGTTTCGGGCAATCTCGACCGCCGTGGGGGCATGCTGGTGTCCCGCGGCCTGTTCGACATGGCCGGAATCGCGAAGAAAGCCCGGGTCGGAATGCGCCGGGACCGATCTCGTGTCGGCGATTTCGAGAGTGTTATGGACAGCTTTCCGGCCGGCATCCTTCCGGACGAGATACTGACGCCTGGCCCCGGGCAGATACGTGCGCTGTTCGTCTCGGCTGGTAACCCGCTGCTCTCCTGCCCGAACGGAGCCCGCATGGAGGAGGCGCTGAAGCAGCTTGAACTGATCGTCTCCGTGGACATGTTCCGCAACGAGACCGGAAACCTCGCGCACTACATCCTCCCAGGGCTGTCGTTCTTCGAGCGGCCTGATCTTCCGATGCCCTCGATGGGGTTCCAGCCCATTCCGTATCTCCAGTGGACGGACGCGGTGGTGGAACCCGATGGCGAGCAGCGCGACGAGTGGTGGATCTATACGGCGCTCGCCCGCGCCTGTGGCGTTGACATTTTCCGGGCGAAGCCCGCGCAGATATATTTCAACCTGAGCCGTGCCATATCAAAGGTGCCGATGATCGGTAAATGGCTCGGGTTCCGGCCGGAGCTCACCATGAGTGCCCTGGTCCTCATGTCGCGCCAGGTGACGCCGTGGAAACTGAGAAAACATCCACACGGCGTCCTGCTCAGGGACAACCCTGAGAACGACTTCCTTGGAAAGCGTGTGCTCACAGACGACGGGAAGGTGGACCTTGCGCCTCCCGATTTTGTGGAGGCGTCAAGGACGCTCGTACGCAACTATGCGGAGGAGCTTGCCGGACGCGACCGGTTGAAGCTGATTTCCAAGCGCGAACGGTTTACCCACAACTCGTGGATGCACAACGTCTCCGAGTTTGTGAAGGGCGACCGGGCGACGAACTACCTCTACATGCACCCGGAGGACGCCCGCCGCGCCGAGCTTGAGGACGGGGACATGGCCTCGATCAGTTCGGCCACGGCAACGGTGACCGCTCCGGTGAAGATCACTGACGAGATGATGCCGCGCGTGGTGGCGCTGCCGCACGGATGGGGACACCAGAAGGCGGACGGGCTCAAGGTTGCCCAGGTGACCACCGGCGTGAACGCGAACCTGCTCGCCGCTGACGGCCCCGGTGCGCTGGAACAGTTTGCCGGGATGGCACACCTGAACGGCATCCCGGTTGAGGTCCGCCGTGCGGCGGATGCACTCCGTGAGACGGGATGACAGAGAGCAACCGGCTGGAACCATTGCGCTTTCCAGCATATCGAATTACCCAGTGAAGCCATTTACTTGCCCTGAAAAAGTGACTACTCATGCGGGTCCGTCCGGCCGTTCCAGCGCCGGAAACGCCTGCGGGTCCCCGCAGTTGCCGTGGTAGCTCAGTTGGTAGAGCAGTGGACTGAAAATCCACGTGTCGGCGGTTCGAATCCGCCCCTCGGCACCATTTTTTGTGGTGAAATTCAGCTTCTGGCGGTCGGGCCGGTGATTCGGGAGGGGATTTGCTTCCCGGAAACAGTTTGCCCGGCTCCCCATTCGGGTTGCCGGGCGGCGATCCGGAGAGGTCCCTTGAGGACCAGACGGTGTCAGGCGGCGTGGGTCGCCAGACGGCAGGCGTCGCGGACGGTCCGAAGCCGGGCGGCGCTGCGTTCGTCGATCTCGACACCGCAGTTTTTCTCGATAGCGATCAGGATCTCGATGACATCCAGGTCGGAGCCCTGGAGGTCGCGCTTTAGTTTGAGGTCAGGCCGGACCTGCG
>CAZSFB010000260.1:0-4925 GCA_964606035.1 uncultured bacterium
GTTTCCGGATTCTAGGGCGGCGCCGGGGATTTTCACTGCTGGAGGTTCAGCTTGTGGGTCCGGGTGCGAGGCATCAGATCCGCGCCCATCTGGCCGGAGAGGGATATCCGGTGGCTGGAGATCCTCTCTATTCCGGAAAAATTCCCGGTGCTCCACCCCGGCTGGCCCTACATGCGTGGAGGCTCCGGATACCGGACGGCAAGGACACCATAACGGCCCCGGTTCCTGACGTTCTGCGGGACTGGTGGGAATCCCTGCCCCGGGGCGGGGATTTCTGAACCGGGAGTGTGAAAACCGGAAAAGTTACGTCCTTTTCTCCGGAAGTGAACCGGTCGGGTTTTCACCCGGCCGCGCCGAATGCTATTACGGCACGAGACCGAATCGGGGGAGAGAAGCGTCATTAGCATTCTCGATAAAAGACTGGCGATTGTCACCGGCAAGGGGGGTACTGGAAAATCCACCGTTTGTGCCGGACTTGCGCTCGCCGCGGCGAAGGAAGGCAAGCGTGTTCTCCTGATCGAGTGCGATTCCCGGTCGGGGTCCAAGGCGCGGATCACGGAGATTTTCGGGACGCCGCCGGTCCAGGAAAATCCACGGGAAGTCTACCCGAACATATTTGCGGCGAATCTTAGCGGCGAAGCACCGCTGAAATACTACGTCGTCAACAAGGTCCGGTTCGAATCGATTTACAATCTCGCCTTTGCACTTCCGTTCGTACGGAACACGATGGATTTTTTCCCGGCTATCAAGGAATTCTTCATCATGTACCGGATTGCAAAGTTCGTCGCGGACCGGCGATCCGGAAAATACGCGTGGGATATCGTCATCTTTGACGGACCCACAACGGGCCACTCCCTCTTTTATCTCCAGTCCCCGAAAATGATTCTCGACATGCTGAAGGTGGGGGCATTCGCCAATGACGCCCGGTTTACCTACGAGACGATTGTCGGGCGGGATACCACCACGTTCAACGTGGTCACGCTTGCCGAGGAGATGCCGGTAAACGAGACCGTGCAGCTCATCCGCAACGCCAAGGTATCGCTTGATGTACCGCTGGGGATGGTATTTATCAATATGGTCAACCGGAGCCCATTGGCTGATGGTCTGGGTGAAAAGCTGAAGCAGGCATCTGGCGACCCCGGTTTCCTCAACGCTGCGGCTTCCTTCATGGGCAGCGAGCAGGCGGCGGGTTTCGCTCTTGAAGCGGCGGCGTTCCAGCGCGAGCGTTCGCGGTTGAACCAGCACTACATAGACCGGCTGCTCAAGGAGGAGATGCGGTTCCTTCAGTTGCCGTATGTCTACTCCCGCAATTTTGACGTGAACACGATCATCGGGATCTCGGATGTGATCCGGAAGGGGCTGGCCGTATGAGATCTCTCGAAGCCCTGGTCCGCCGGAAAGAGGTTCTGATCTGCGTCGGGTCCGGTGGAGTCGGCAAGACGACGACCTCGGCGGTGATCGCCCTCCACGCGGCTATCAGCGGCAAACGGGCGGTGGTCTGCACCATTGATCCGGCCCATCGGCTGGCGGATTCGCTGGGCCTCAAGGAACTGGTGAATGAGCCCCGGCAGGTTCCGAAGGAAAAGCTTGAAACCTTAGGGTTCGAGGTGAAAGGCGAACTCCATGCAATGATGCTGGACGGCGGCAAGACACTGGAGAAAATCATCCGTCGTTACACGCCCTCTGACCGCGAGGCTGACCGGGTATTCAACTCGGTGATTTACCGGGAGGGGGCTAGTTCGCTTATCGGCTCACCCGAATACATGGCTGTGGAAACCCTTTATGAGTTGTACGAGTCGGGGGACTATGACCTGGTGGTACTGGATACCCCACCCGCAAAGCATGCCCTCGATTTTCTCACGGCGCCTGACCGCATGGTGAACTTTCTTACCGACAACAAGCTGCTTAACCTGCTGATCCGGCCAACAGTGAAGGCGGGGAGTTTCTCCAACTCGATCGTGAGCTGGGCCACAGACCGGTTCATGCCGGTCCTGAACAGCGTTCTCTCGTCCGAGTTTCTTTCTGCCGGTGCCGAATTCTTTACCGCCCTGAATGGCCTGTATGACGGTTTCAAGACACGGGCTCAGCGGGTACAGAAACTTTTCCGGGATCAGAAGCTGGGGTTTGTGCTGGTGACTTCCCCGAACAAGCTGACCCTCGATGAGGCGGTATATTTCCACTCGAAACTGCTGGAATTCGGTATGCCGTTCGAGGGTGTGGTGGTGAACAAGGTGCACCAGAACTATCTCGCATCCCTTAAAGGCGCTGAGGGGATCCTGGGGGACCTGGTCCATGGCCGGAAGAAGCCTGACGAGGCGGCGCGGCATTTTTCAGCGGATGTTGCCGGAACCGGATACGCCGATCTGGCTCCAGTGCTGCTAGAAAATTTCGCCAACTACCAGATGCTCGCCGAGATCGACGAAAAGAACCTCGAACGGCTTGGCTACATGGTTCGCGGTGAAGAGTTCATTGAACACGTCCCCTATTTCGAATGTGACATTCATGATCTTGCCGGACTTCGCCGGATCAATGACTACCTCTTTGCGCCGAAGCATTCCTGAAGGGAACTTCCGTTATGGGTGAAGGACGCCTTTCCGCTGGTGAAGCCCAGAACCGGATTGTCTCGCAGATACGGCCACTGCCGGGAGAGACGGTCCCTGTCCAGGAATCCATGGGCCGGATTCTCTGCGAGCCGGTTGTTTCTACCCGGATGATTCCCGGCCGGGATAATTCGGCGATGGACGGTTATGCAGTCCGGTCGGTGGATCTTGCCAGTACTTCTGAGACGTCACCTGTCGCATTGAGGCTGGCTGGAGAGATACCGGCGGGCGTGCTTCCGGACCGGCCGGTGGGGCCGGGCGAAGCGCTTCGTATTTTCACTGGTGGCATTTTCCCTGAAGGTGCTGATGCGGTGGTGATCCAGGAAAATGTGGATGCCGCCGACCTTGGTATGCCTCGGTTCCGAACTGTGCCGAAACCTGGTGAGAACGTCAGAAGGGCGGGAGAAGATGTCCGGCCCGGCGATATGGTGCTTCCCGAGGGGTCACGGATAGGGGCTGGTGCCATTGCACTGCTGACGCTGCTTGGACGTCATTACGTGAATGTGCGAAGGCGGCCCAAGGTGGCGATTCTTTCCACCGGTGACGAGCTTGTGGAGCCGGACCAGGACCCGGAGGGCTGGAAAACCGTCAACTCCAATACATGGGCCCTGCGGAGTGCGCTCGTGGCTGATGGCTGCGAAGTCGTGTTTGGCGGCATCCTGCCGGATCGTCTGGAGGCAATCCGCGACCGGGTGACGGAATACCGGAGCTCGGTCGATGCGTTGATTTCAACGGCGGGTGTGTCTGTGGGCGATTATGATCTGGTGCATGATGCTCTCGTTCAGGCCGGTCTCCGGCTGGACTTCTGGAAGGTGAAGCAGCGGCCAGGTGCTCCTCTTGCTTTTGGCTGGATTGAAGGTGCCGGAGAATCCAAGCCGTTTTTGGGTCTGCCAGGAAACCCCGTTTCCAGCCTGGTCTGTTACGAAATGTACGCCCGCCCGGCTCTTCGCCGGATGCAGGGTGAACTCACAGTGTTCCCTCCGCTCATAAAAGCCCGGCTTGAGGGTCAGGTGAAGACCCGTCCCGGCGTGACCTACTACCTGAGAGCCCTGCTGCGGCGTGAAAATGGGGTATTTGTGGTTACTTCGGCGGGAATGCAGTCATCTGCCGTCGTTTCGGTAATGGCCCGGTCGAACGCTTTCATTGTCGTTGGTGAAACGGCCGAGACTCCAAAACCCGGTGAATTCGTTGATGTTTACGTGACTGACCCGTTTGTCCTTGGTTCGGCGGAATCACCGGTCCACCCTTGAGCTGGTAGGGAATCTGGAAACCAGAAATTTGCCTCTTGCCCCGGTTCGATTCGCATTGTAGCTAGAGGGGCAACCCGTCCGGTCCATCTGTTCCAGTCCGGCGGGAGTTCCATGCCCGGCAAGCCTCCAGGCGGCCGGAAGTCCAAAGGGAAGAAGAGAAAATGTCGTCATCGAGTGTGGTCAAGGTGCCAGGTGAACAGTTTGAACGGTTCATGCCGGTTCGCAGCCTGAAGCTGGGAATGTGGCTTTATCTGGGTTCTGACGCCATGTGGTTTGGAGGCCTGATCGCGGGCTACTTCCTGCTCCGGTACACCCATGTGGAACTGCCCGCCTCATTGGGCGCCGATTTTTTCAGCAATGTGGCCAACTGGTCACACCTGTCGTTCAACTGGCCTGTGCCCCATCTGGTGCTCGGAATCACGCTCACGTCAATCATGACGTTCGTGCTGATTTGCTCGAGCGTCTCGATGGTGATGTCGATTGCTGCTATCCAGAGGGGTGATCAGGCAGGGCTGGTCCGGTGGCTGTGGGTCACTGTGGGCGGCGGACTGTTCTTCCTCGGGTGCCAGGTTTATGAATATGCGCACCTGATTCATACCGGTATCACATTGGGCTCGCACACCTTCGGCTCTACCTTCTATGCCCTCACGGGATTCCACGGCATGCACGTGTTTTCCGGTGTTGTGTATCTGATTGTCATTACGCTTCGGGCGATGCAGGGCAAGTTCACCGAGGACAACTACCAGGCCTACGGGCAGGTGGCCGCCCGAGCGCTGAAGGCCGACTGCCACTGCATCGCCTGGAGCGGCAAGGGCATGTACAGCAACTACGGCGGGAAGACCGACGAGCCGCTGCCCGAACTGTTCGACCGTACGCTGCCGACGCAGAAAAACAGTGTTTGGGATCACCAGCAATTCGTGCCGCACGTGATCGTGATCAACCTCGGCACCAACGATTTCAGCGACAAGAACCTGGCGAAGGAAAATTACGTCGGCGCGTACCGCGCCTTCCTGACCAAGGTCCGCGGGCTCTACCCCGACGCGCACATCTTCCTCGCGGTGGGCAGCATGCTCGG
>CAZSFB010000261.1:0-4903 GCA_964606035.1 uncultured bacterium
TCTCAGGATCGAATCCGATACCAACCGGGTAATCATCGGATCTGCCAGCGAAACCTACACTGAACATGCCCACGTGAACCTTGCTGACCCAGCGCGCTTTAGACCCGGGACAACCTTCACTGCGTCAGTCCAGATACGCCACCGTCATCACCCTGCCCGAGCAACCGTTGCTATATATGAAACCGGTGACAGGGCGACGATAAGATTTGATGAACCTCAGAGAGCCGTTACACCAGGCCAGGCGGCTGTATTTTACAATGGCGATACACTGATTGGGGGAGGATGGTTCGGCCCTCCTGAACAAGGGGAACGCAGTAAAGTGCTCGCCCCTGCGACAGCGACTGCGGCCATTCAACCCCCGACAACGTGAAGGCCCAATTGTCTTGACAATGATTCCAGATATTTCTCCGGATACTCTCCAGGCGACGGCAGGCTACAGGTTTCAAGACCCACGGCATCTGCAGATTGCACTCTCTCACCCTTCGTATACTCACTCCCTCCATGTAGCCACTCATGCACAGAGCGTGGAATCCAATCAGCGGTACGAGTTTCTGGGTGATGCCGTGCTCTCGCTCGTAATATCCAACCTGCTACTCAAGAAATATCCGGATGCCCAGGAAGGGGACCTCTCCAAATTGCGGGCTCGACTTGTATGCGAGCCGACCCTGGCAAAAATGGCACTGCATTGGGGTGTGGATTCACTGCTACTGCTATCACAGGGGGAAGAGTCCCAGGGTGGCCGCCGGAAGCCTTCTGTGCTGGCAGATGCGGTTGAGGCCATTATTGGCGCCATCTATCTCGATGGAGGTATAGCGGCAGCCGAAGCAGTTATTGCCCGTGCACTTGAGAAACTGACCGAATTCGGCGGGAGTTCACTGCTTACGGTAGACTGGAAAAGCAGGCTCCAGGAGTTTACCCAGAAGGGCGGGAATGGTGCTCTGCCCGAATATTCTGTTCTCAGCGCCACAGGACCTGATCACGCGAAAATATTCACCGTGATGTGCCAGGTATCAGGACGTTCGGCGTCCGGGACAGGCCCATCCAAAAAGGCCGCAGAGCAAGACGCTGCCCGACAGGTAATGCTGGCTCTGACAGATCAGTCGAAGGACTGGGAATTGTAATGGTATCCAAGGTTATAACAGGACCAAATGATTCTGATGGCCAGACCGGCTTTCGCTCCGGCTATATTGCAATTGCCGGGCGGCCCAATGCCGGCAAGTCGACCTTGCTCAATAACCTTCTCGATCACCCCGTTTCGGTGGTTACTGCAAAACCACAGACAACACGCCAGCGTATACTCGGAATTTGTCAGCTGAAAAAAACGAAAGACTTGCCGGAAGGAGCGCAATTACTCTTCATAGACACCCCCGGTCTTCACAAGTCGAAAAGGCCACTGAACCGTTTCCTTCTCGATGAAGCACTACAGGGTATAGAAGACGCTGATATTGTTCTCTATGTTCTGGATGGACAGAAGGGGATCACTCCCGATGACCGGTTCGCATTTGAGCGCCTGAAAAAGCTCGACAAGCCACGCCTCCTCGCGATCAACAAGGTTGACCTGATCAGGCCTAAGGAATCACTGCTGCCATTTATTCAGGAGATGGATTCATTGGGGCTGTTTGATGAAATCATCCCTTTGTCCGCACGAAAGGACAAAGGACTCGACAACCTGAAACTGATTATCGCTCGACGTCTGCCTCAAGGCACTCCATTTTACCCCGAAGACCAGATTACAGATCGCGACCAGCGCTTTATAGCCTCCGAAGTCATCCGGGCAGAGCTTTTCCGTCGGCTCGGGAAAGAACTCCCCTACTCCGTCGCAGTCGAGATAGAGAATTACCAGGAGTCAAAACGGCTTCACAGGATCCAGGCCGTCATTTTTGTTGAACGTGATTCGCAGAAGAAGATTGTGGTTGGCCAGGGCGGCCAGATGATCAAGGACGTTGGGACCTATTCCCGAAAGGACCTGGAGAAAATACTCGGACGCAAGGTTTTCCTGGAGCTAACGGTCAAAACTCTCCAGGACTGGACTTCTGATGCCAAACAGCTCAAACGGCTGGGCTATCATCGTTAGGCATTCACAAATGAAACGCCACCAGTCCCAAGAGTTCATCCTGCCCGCCCCTTCAAGACCAATAGTGGCAATTGTCGGCCGGCCGAATGTAGGCAAATCCACTCTTTTCAACCGGTTAACCCGTACCAGAAGGGCACTGGTGCATGACCGGCCAGGTGTCACGCGCGACCGCAATTACGGACTGATACGGAACGGGGCTTCCCAGGCACTCCTCGTCGACACCGGAGGATTCGAGCCGGACCCCACCCAAGACCGGTTACAGGCACGCGTTCGGGAGCAAGCGCGGCTGGCCATCGAGGAATCGAGCCTCGTCCTCTTCGTCGTTGACTCGACCGGTGGGATATCGCCCCATGATCGCGACATATTCGAATTGCTAAGGCGCAGCGAGAAGCCCGTTTTTGTTGTCGTAAACAAAGCCGACCTCAGGACAACTACCCCCGAAGATGCCTATGCACTCGGGACAGAAAAGATATACGCCATTTCTGCCGAACATGGACGGGGTACCGGAGAACTCTTCGAGGCAATCTGGGAAAGTATTCCCGAGTGGAAACCGCCCGAAACGGATCCGGAAAAAGAGGGGCCACTGGCTGTCGCCATCGTTGGCCGTCCGAATGTAGGCAAGTCCACGCTGATCAACCGATTGCTTGGAGAAGAGCGGCTTGTGGCTTCTGATATTGCCGGAACCACCCGGGATTCAGTTGATACTGTCATAGACCGAAACGGCAGGAGCTATATTTTTATCGATACAGCCGGCATTCGACGTAAAGGGCGTATCGGTGACCGGCTGGAGAAATACAGTGTCATCAAGGCACTGGAATCTGTTTCCCGATGTGACGTGGCCTGCATTCTGATTGACTGCGGCGAAGGGCTTACTGAGCAGGATATGAACATTGCCGGAATCGCTGCCGAGGAATCCCGCGGTTGCGTCCTGGTCGCAAGCAAGTGGGACCTCCAGCCCAAGGGTGACAAGGAACGAAAGCAGTTTGAAAAGGACATACGCTACTTCCTGAAGGGATTGCACTATGCCCCGCTGGTCGTGACTTCCAGTGTTACTGGAGAAGGATTTGGCGACTTGTTCAAGGCGATCGACCGGGTCGGCAAAGCTTATCGGACCCGGATACCGACTGCACAACTGAACAAGGTATTCGAGGAGATCAAGACAGAACGGTCTCTCCCATTGCACCGGGGCAAGCGGATAAAACTGAACTACATCAGTCAGGTGAAATCCGCCCCTCCGACCTTTGTCATTTTTACCAATTTCCCTGAAGGCATACACTTTTCAGACCAGCGCTGGATTGCGAACAAAATCCGCGAAGCCTTCGAGTTCGACGGGGTGCCACTGAAAATCATTTATCGCGCGAAATCCAAACGTGAGGAACATGAGGGAGATTGACTGGCAATTTTCGCTTGCAATTACAGCTGGTTATATTTTGGCAGCACTCACCCTTCTCACTTATTAAACTGCCACCGCCCCACCCTTATGGGTCGGGACACCCCTCTGCACTGATTGAACCCGTTTAGAAAGTATCTAAACTTGTCAATGAGGAGTCCGTGAGCGACTAATGAAATACCTGATTCTACTCGGTGACGGCATGGCGGATTTGCCCCACGAAAAACTGGGGGGAAAAACTCCGCTCGAGTTGGCCAACAAGCCCCTTATTGACCGTCTGGCGACGTACGGCGAACTCGGGTTGTGCGATACGACCCCCAAAGGGTGTGAACCAGGCTCCGACGTGAACAACATGGCCATACTTGGCTATGATGCAGGGAACCTTTATACAGGCCGTTCACCTCTCGAGGCAGCTGCAATGGGGTACGAGCTCGCTGATGATGACGTGGCATTCCGGTGCAACCTAGTCACTCTTGAGGGGGAAGGCACCGATGCTGTGATGAAGAGCTACAGTGCCGGCTCCATCTCTACTGAGGAAGCAGCGGAAATCATTCATTCGGTTCACGAAAAACTCGGCGGAGACCATGGGAGTTATGGCCGTTTTACGTTCCGTCCAGGAATATCGTACCGGCATCTGATGGTATGGCACGGAGGGCGCGAAAAACACGATCTTAAGCCTCCCCACAATATTTCCGATCGTCCTTTGAAAGAGTGGTTCCCGACCGACGAGTCTCTCCGCTGGCTCATGCTCGAATCACGAAAGTTCCTGATGGAGCATCCTGTCAACAAACGCAGAGTCGAGAATGGCAAACTGCCTGCCAACTCGGTGTGGTTCTGGGGCCAAGGGAAACGGCCACAACTGCCTAAAATCACGGATCATATCCGGATGTCCGGTGCGATGATTTCGGCAGTGGACCTTTTGCGCGGAATCGGACGGCTTGCCGGCATGGAAGTGATCAAGGTCCCGGGCTCTACCGGCGAAATCCACACGGACTGGGAAGCCGAAACGCGGGCTGCCATCGAGGCTTTCAAGCGTCATGACTTTGTGTTCCTGCACCAGGAAGCTCCCGATGAGGCCGGCCACCAGGGGAATCCGGAAGACAAGATCAAAACCATCGAATATCTGGATTCCAAACATCTGAAGCCGATTCTTGAATACCTGGACGCGAATCATCCTCGATACCGGGTGCTGATTCTGCCCGATCACCCAACTCCATGGGCAACGAAGGATCATATCCCGGATCCGGTACCTTATGTGCTCTACCGGTCAGAGGATGCCCAGAAGTCCCGGGTTATACGCCGGAAATACACCGAGCGGGATGCACAGGAAGCAGGAGTATTCCTGGGTCACGGCAAAGAACTCATGCCTCGGATGATGGCCAGCTGATTTCAGTCAACCCTGAGCGCAAACGACACCTTTTCCTTGCGAATGGCGCAAT
>CAZSFB010000262.1:0-4899 GCA_964606035.1 uncultured bacterium
CAAGTGAATCCTTCTCGGCCCGGGTCTTGCCGGACATCTTCAGCGGGCGGGGGATCCCTGCCGCGGGCTTGATCTCGAGGTTCCTTGAACGTTTGGGGGCCGGAGACTTCGCTTTCCTGCTTGCCATATGGGTTGTGACTTCCTTCGTGATGGTGGGTTAGGCGGGAGCCGCCTGAAACGGGCGCGGAGCGTAGCCACGAAGGTCCCGGAAGGAAAGCGCCGGCCGGTCAGATTCCTTCGGCCCTCCGGATGACGGCCTCGGGGTGGATGCGGAACACCCGGATAACGAGTTCGTGCAAGGCATAGATGAGCGGTGTGAGGATGACGGCGGCCAGGACCTTGTAGAGATAGCTGTTCACGACGATCCCGAGGACCTCGCCCGTTGTCATGGTGCCTGCCAGCAGGATGAAGTTGATCACGAAGGTATCGACGAGCTGCGAAAAGACAGTGGACCCGGTGGCCCGCAGCCAGATGTGGCGGGACTCGGTGATGCGCTTGAAGAACTGGAACACGTAGATATCAACGAGCTGGGAGATGAGGAACGCGATAAGGGAGGCAATGAACAGCCGAAGGCCGAAGCCGAAGACCGTCTGGAAGGCATCCTGCGGGATGGGGGATTTTTCCGCCACCGGCAGGCCGATGGCGATCTGAAGCAGGATGAAGGCGTAGACGGCCATTCCGGCCGACACGAACGTGATGAACCGCGCACCCTTCTTTCCGTAAAACTCGTTGATGACGTCCGTCAGCACGAAGGTGACTGGAAACGGAATAATACCGACCGAGAGGACGACGCCGCCGATCGTGAAAAATTTTCCGCCGACCATGTCTCCGACCAGAAGGCTCGAGACGAATACCGCCGCCAGGATCATGTAGAGCTTCTGGTCCGGCGTCAGGAAGGAGGGAACATCACCGGTACCATCGTCCTGCGGGCCGGTGGCCGCTCCGGTCGCTTCGAGGATTTCGGGATCGTCAGGCAGGGGGGGGCGGGGCATGAAAAACCTTCCTGTCACCAGTCGCGATATTCAGACAGCCTGTTTATCATTGGCCGCATGCGCGCCCAAACGTTTTTCGTGATGTCTCTGGTTTTCCTGTCAGCCACAGCAGGGGTTGCTGCGAATCCGCCGGAGGGGCGAATCCTGCCTGAAACCTACGAAGGACAGATGATCAATCCCGGAAACGAAAGCTCGCGGCAAATGGAGGCACTTCTCCGCCGGCAGTATGTGAACTGGGTTCTGTCCTGGAAGCTTCCGGGCCGGGGCGATTCGGTGGACAAGGCCGTTCCGGAAATCCGCCTGCCACGACTCAAGCTGAGTCTGGAGAAATGCGCACAGCAGCATTCCGAGTACCGGCACCCGAAACCGGAAGAGCGCAGCCTTGTTTCCGCCATCCGTGTCCGGAACGACTGCGCAGAAGGCGTAATCACCAAGGCCCTTGAACCTTGAACCGACGGCTCCCGCAGGCTGAACCGGGGCCTTCCTCTGACGCATGATTTACCCTTACTGAGGGTAAATTATCCCCCGTTTTGCACTTATTGAAATGCCTTTGGCGCTTGACAATCCTCTGTAGCTGCTTCTTAATAGGTGTGTTCCTTCCCTCCCGCACGTAGGCAGGTTTCTGCACGCCGTGCATTTTTTGTTGCCCAATTCGCGAATTTCGAAGGCGGTCTGGTTAGCCGTCCCGCTGCTTCTGCCCGCCTGTGCGGACAAGGAAGCATTGCGCCGCCAGCAGGACCGGCTGACCTCCGTTGAGGCACAGCTGACCTCGATCCAGTCCCAGCTGGACCAGATGCAGAACCAGACCGATGAGAACCGTTCTTCGATACTGATCCTTGAGGACAAACTGGATACCGCACGCCAGTACATCAACACGATCAAGACGAACCAGGAAGTGAAGATTATCCGGGTGACCCCCGAGATGATGGCATCGGCCTCGGATCTGCCGCCGGCCGAGCCGGTGCGCACTCCTGCGCCAAAGACGGAACCTGCGCCCAAGCGCACTCCGCCTTCTCCTCCGGCTCCTCCGGCGCCTGCCGCCGAGGTGACCCCTCCGCCTGCTCCCCAGCCCAGGAGCCGTCCGGCTGTGGCCGTGGCAGAACCCGCGCAGCCGAAATCGAAACAGGACTACCGCAACCCGGTCGACATGTATGGAGCGGCATTCAAGCTGTTCGAGGCCGAACGGTATGATGAGGGGCTGGAACTGTTCCGTGAGTTCGTGCGCCGGTGGCCGAACCATGACTATGCCGACAACTCCCAGTACTGGATCGGTGAATGCTTCTATTCGCGGTCCGAATATGAGCAGGCGATGGCGGAGTTCGAGAAGGTGCTGAAACGGTACCCAACTGGCAACAAGGCGCCGGATGCGCTTCTGAAAATCGGTTTTTCGCTGAGGAAACTGGGCAGGAAACGCGAGGCGGGTTCTGCCCTTCAACGGTTATTGAACGAGTACCCCTTTTCGGATGCTGCGCCCAAGGCACGGGCCCGGCTTGAGGATTGGGCACAGGGCAGGGAATAAATTATCATGTTGGAAGCAGATACGGGACTGGGAATCGGACTGGAAGGCCGGCAAAGGAGATCGGTGATGTTAGACCGTGTACTGGAGCGCGGATGGAGATGGGCACTTGTGCTCGGAGGTATCGGCTGGATGGCTGCAACTGCGGCAGCGTGGGCACAGGAAGCTGCTCCGGTCGCGGCTCCCGTGGTCACTACGCCGGAAACCCCGGCCGCCGGAATTGACGCACAGACCAAGTCCGTGATCGAACTGCAGCGGTCGGTCCCGACCACAGATCCGGCCGAGAACGTTCGCGAGCGCGTGGCGACCGGAAGCAAGGTGGACCAGATGGTCCAGGCGGCTCCTCCTGGCGAGGCCCCTCAGGTCTATATCGTCAAGCAGGGGGATACCCTCTGGGATATTTCAGCACGCTTCCTTAATGATCCCTTCCGGTGGACCCTGATTCACGAGAACAATCCCCAGATCATGAACCCGGACCTGATCTATCCCGGAGAGCCAATCACGGTGTATCCGCGGGAGATCGGGGAGATTGGCGGGTCGGCTGTAGCCGAGGCCTCCGAACCGGCCGCTATTCAGCAGGCGGCTGCCGAGGAAGAGGAGATTGTGACGGAAGAGATTGCCGACGCGGAGATGTCCGAGGAGCAGATGGCCGAACTTGAGGCACGGCCTGACACCGAGGAGGACGCCCGTCAGCAGTATCTTGAGCAGTTCGAGAAAAAGGACGAGATCAAGGTTTTTGACGCTGCCGCCGTGGAACTTCTTTCGAAGAAGCGCGCCGTGAGCGATTACGACAAGACGAAGTTCGTCTTCGACCGCGCAGGTTCCGAGGGCGTGATCCAGTTCGTCGACAAGTCGTTCGTGAAGACCGCCGGGGTGATTCTGGGTCAGGAGGACGAATACAAGTTCGACCGGCTGTCGAACGTGGATATCGTCTATATCAACCGGGGCAGCGACCACGGTGTGGCGCCTGGCCACCGGTTCTGGATCGTCCGGGACGAAGGCCCGATTGATCATCCCGTAACAGGAGCCCCGCTCGGCAATATATTCCGTTCGGTAGGTATCCTGCAGGTACGTGATGTCCGGCCCAGCCAGTCCACGGCGGTCATCAAGACAGCGTTCGAAGAAATCTCGCCTGGCAACGAGAAGTTCTACGGCCTCGACAAGAAGGATTACGTGATTCCATACTCCAAGCCCCGGACGGAGTTCCCCATCCGGGTGGCCAAGTCACCTGTCGAGGCAACGCTGGTGGGAACCCAGGGCAAGGTGATGGGCATACTTCCGAAGATGCTCATTTATCTGGACAAGGGGAGCAATGACGGCATGGAAACCGGCACCCTTCTCAATATCTCCCGCCCGAACCGTGAGCTTGCGGACCCGGAACTGAGCGGCCGGGTGAAGGTTCCGGACATACCCATTGGCGAGGCGATCGTGGTCCATTCCACGGAACATACTTCCACGGCGTATGTCACATACCTCCTGCAGGAGGCCAATATCGGTGACCGGGTAATGACGTCGGACAGTTCCATACTGTTCAAGCGTCCTTCGGCACTTCTGGAAACAGAGGACGCAGAAGTGTCACGCCGGGTATATGAATCCCAGCGTGCGAACGAGAACCCGTACCTGCCGTAAGAAGTCACGGGGGAACCGTATTGGCCCGGGATGCAGAGGAAAACCGGGCACGCTGGGGTCTGCTCGGCGTGACGGGGATTGGCGCGGCAACGTTCGCGTCAGTCATGAAGGCCGCTCCCTCGGCGAAGGCCGTCTGGGATAACCCTTCCAGATGGCAGCCGCCCTTAAAGCCCTCACAGCTCAAGGCTGTCATGGAATTCGGTGGCTGGGCGGGTATCGAAAAGGACATTGAAACGCTTCAGCGGATGCAGGCCGGCCTGCTCTGGTCTGATGATCCGGAATTCCCTGAACTGCTTCGCCATGTGGTTCCGGTGCCGCCGGCACTAACGGTTCTCGGTGACGGTCGTCCATTGCTGGAGGCTCCCACGGTTGCGATTGTCGGAACCCGGGACCCGTCTTCCTACGGCGAGGAAACGGCCTACATGCTGGGCAGGGATCTTGCGCTGGCTGGTGTCACAGTGGTGAGCGGATTTGCTCTGGGCATCGATTCGGCGGCACACCGGGGTGCCCTGGATGGGGGCGGCCGGACTATTGCGGTGCTCGGCTGCGGACTGGCCGTGGACTATCCAAGACGGACCGACGGTTTGAAGGCGAAGATCGTTCAAGACGGGGCACTTGTCAGCGAGTTCGGCCCGGAGGTCACTCCCCGCCCGGAGTTTTTCCGGCAGCGCAACCGGATCATCAGCGGCCTGTCGCTGGGCGTGGTGGTGGTGGAAGGCACCGAGGACTCGGGGTCACTTGTGACGGCGCGGCATTCGGTGG
>CAZSFB010000263.1:0-4870 GCA_964606035.1 uncultured bacterium
GATGAAGGGTTCCCCCGCACCGATGAGGATGGCCTCGCCGTGGGAGACGGCAAACGGAACCTCTCCCACTGAACCGGTAACGTCCCCTTCCGAGACGAACACGATGCGCTCTTCGGTGGCCGTTCCTGAATGGCGGGTGTCCGGTTCCAGTTCGTAATAGCAAAGCATGAGATTCGAGAGGTGGACCTCACGGTATTTCACGCCATCGGTGATCTTCCGGAACCGGAGGGCGCGGAAGTGTGCGGTGGTCAGGGGAGTGCGTTCTGACATTCTGCTGAAATTACCCGATCTGTCCGGCGGATCAACAAGCCGCTGTCATGCGGCCTCGGGCACGGGAGTTGTCCGGTCCCACTGGTCAAGCCATTGCAGTGCTGGACCCAGTTCCGTGAGATGTTTGAATTCGTTAAATCCAGCGGGCGGGAGAATCTCGCGTCCCCAGTGTTTCAACCGTGCGGTGATCTGGGGCCCGGATGGTCCGCCGGGCTGGACCAGGCAGGTCCGGGCCAGTTCCACCATGAACTGCGCGCCGGAACACGGGGTCGTTCCCGCTCCGTCCAGCTTGCGGAAAAAGAACGGGTCGCGGATCACTCCACGTCCAACCATGAAATGGGTGGCACCGGTTTCATTCCCGCAACGGGCGATGTCATCCGGAACATGGATGTCACCATTTGCCACCAGTGGAATCTTCAGGATCTCCCTGACCCGGCGGATTCTCGTCCAGTCGGCGCAGGGGCGGTAACCCTGCTCGCGGGTCCGGGCGTGAAGCGTGATCCAGGCCGCCCCCGCCGCCTCTATCCGGGGCGCATTGATGAACACATCGTCGGGGTCCGAAAACCCCAGCCGGATCTTGGCTGACACGGGGACCTGATCCGGCACCGCGTCGCGGACGGCAGCCACGATTCCGTAAAGGCGGTCTGGAAACCGGAGTATCGCCGAGCCGCCATCATGCCGGTTCACGCATCTGGCCGGGCACCCGAAGTTGATGTCGATGGCGGGTGCCCCGAGTGCCGCCGCGCGGCGGGCGGTCTCCGCCATGAGTCCGGCATCGCCACCGAGGATCTGGACGGATACCGGTGTGCCGCTGGCTGTCAGGCCCCCGTTTTCGAGTTCAGGGCATTCCCGGACCAGGAATTTCTCCTGCACAGGAATGCCGGAGACCCGGATGAACTCCGTGGTGCAGTAAGAGATCCCGCCATAGGAGGACAAAAGCCTCCTGGCTGGCGCGTCCGTGAGTCCGTCCATCGGGGCCAGCGCCACTGCCCGGCCGGTTTGGTTGGGAAACCCGCTCATTCCATGCCCATTCTGGATCGTAGAGGGCCGTGGTGCCAGCCGGTGGTAACAGTTGCCCCCCAAGCACTGGAGCCCGTACACTGGTCCCGGCAGGCTTGGACAGTACCTGCCGGGGAAGAGATTCGGGCGGATGAAGTGGGTTCTCTGGATCAGCGCTGCTTTGCTGGGGATGGGTTTGCTGGCCCTCCTGTTCAGCGCTGCCTCCCGCGCGCTCCGGCGGCTGGTGGTCCGGAGATTCACGGATTCGCTTCCGGAACGCATGGCCCGGTACGCCGCAGGCTGTGTCCGGGGCGCGAGGCTGTTCGAGCACCAGCTGGACTACAGCCCGGATTCCATTGCGCTGATTGACGAGGAGATCGAGACCCATTTTCATGGTTCGACCGAAGAGGATATCCGGCAGTATGTGCCCGGCTTTGCGGCCTATCTGGGCATGACAATCATTCAAAGCCTCGGGGGACGGTGGGAGATGGACCCCTATGCGGGGCCGGTGGTGATGGATGCCGGAGGTCACCCGGGACTGAGGGTCCGGGTTTTTGATGTGGTGCGGGCCAAGTTTGAGCTTCGTGCCGGATTGAAGCTCCAGAACGTTCTTTCGGAGATCCGGGAACCTCCCCTCGACTGGCCGGGCGAGGCTCCCGACTACGCGAGCCCGGATATTTTCACCAGGCATCTGGCGGAAGCCGATTCGCAGACGCTTCTGGGAGCGGTCCGTATCGAGGCCGAACGGGCCGCAAGGGCCCTGAATCTGGATATGGGGGGGCCCGTGCAGACGATTCATGATGCCCTCTGCCAGCAGATCGCCCGCCAGCGGTGGGTGGACCGGATGAGCCGGGGTGCGCTGCTCCAGCTTTCCTGCCTGTGGGCGGAACTGATCCGGCGGATTTATCCGGGCTCTGGATACCGGATGCTGGATGTTCCCGGTGTCGGGAAGCTTCTGGTGCTGGACCGGGGAGGGGCGGGTGACCGGGCGCCGTTCGTGGAACTTCATGCCTACTGGTGGCTGCCCGGCCGGGCCCTGGAACTCTGAGATTCATGGCTCACGAGAAAGCCCCTGAAAGTCTCAAGGACCGGCTGCTGCCGTGGCGCAGGTTCAGGCCGCGTCCGGATGCCGGAATGACTCCGGCAGAAGCCCGCGAGGCGGGAATCCTTCCGCCGGAAGGATGGAAGAAGCCGGTTTACCATTTTCCGGAGCGGGCCCAGTCGGCCATCGCCTGGGGCCGGCTTGCGGTCTATCTGCGGCGGGAATGGGAGAGGCGGAAGCAGGCTCCGGAGGTTCCGGGAACCGAACGGGCCCGGCGGTTCTGCCGGGGTGCCCTGGAGGCGCTGGACCTCAACCTCGAAGTGACCGGTGAGGACAGGCTCCCTCCGAAAGACCGGGGCGTGCTGTTCATGTGGAACCAGACGAGCCATCTGGACCATCTGGTTCTGGGGGCCGTTATCGACCGTCCGGTCCGGAGCCTTTACAACATCGAGCTGGCGAAAGTACCGGTCTATGGCGACTGGCTCCGGAAGCAGAAGCACTATCTTGTAGACCGTTACGATGAGGCCCAATGGAGGGACGCGATTTCCGGTGCAGCCAGGGATGTAAGGGACCAGAATGTCTCCATCCTGATCTCGCCGGAGGGTACCCGCAGCTGGGACGGGAAACTGCTTCCCATGAAGCGGGGTGCCTTCATCCTGGCCATTGAGTCAAAGGCTCCCGTTGTGCCGGTAATCATTCGTGGCACCCATGAAGCCCTTCCCAGAGGCAGCGGGGTGATCCGGCCGGGCGGTACCATCCGGGTTGAATTCTCTCCGGCGGTGGAAACGGGTGGATATACCCAGGAAAGCCGGGCCGACCTGAAGCGCAGGGTGGCCGGAATTCTGGGCGGGGCATAGCGGTTCATAGCCCCTTCCGGCGCCGGTCAGGCTGTCGACTGTATACCGTATACGATTTTTTTGTGCGCCACTTGGCGCGGTTGCCCAATAGTGGCTAGAACGTAGCCCGTGTGTGTCCGCCCTTATTGTGTTTCGGGCGGAAACCACCCGTGTTTTCGCGGCTGTAACGGGGTTACCCGGCGGTGGCGATTCCTGCGGCGACAGCCTTATTAAGAAGGTACGATTCGGCATGGAAGAAGCGAGAAAAAAGGAACTCCTCGAGAAGTTCAATAAGCTCCGGACCGAAGGGCCAAAACCCAAGGCCGCCGCGGCTCCCAAACCCGCCCCCAAGGCTGCGGCCGCCGCGGCCCCGACCGGACCGGTCCCAACCCGCAAGCCGAAGCCCGAAGTCGTTACCGGCCTGCCGCCGGACAAGCTCACCGACAACCACATCTGGGGCCTGGCCCTGACGAAACGCAACCTGCTGAACCTGATGGGCTGGGGTGCGCTTGTGGGCGTCTTCCACGTCGGTATCGCTGCCATTCACCGGTTCCTGTTCCCGCGGGTTCTTTTTGAGCCGGCGACCTCGTTCAAGGCCGGTTACCCGGAGGAATATCCCAAGGGTACGATTTCGACGAAATATCAGGGTTCGCAGCAGGTCTGGATCGCGCACCTGGATGAGGGGATTGTGGCGATTTCCACGATCTGCACCCATCTGGGCTGTACGCCCCGCTGGCTGCCGGCGGAAGACAAGTTCAAATGTCCGTGCCACGGCTCCGGTTTCACCCGGTCCGGTATCCATTTTGAAGGTCCTGCACCCCGGCCGCTGGAGCGGTTCCGGATCAGCAAGGCCGACGATGGCCAGCTGATGATCGACAAGGCCACCATCTACCGGTGGGAAAAGGGCGAGTGGGGCAAGCCGGGATCGGTGTTTATCGCCTGAGATTTTTTGAGAGCGGGCGCGGTTTCTGCCGCTCCCGCAACGCTAGGCCGCAGTGACGGCTGACAGTGTGGGAGTGAACTGACAGTGGCGGAAGAAAAGAACGAACAGGGAACCCAGCCGAAGCCGTTGGCACCTGACACGCGGACGCAGCTGGCAAAAACGGCGGACGAGATATTCAGCTCGCAGGTCTGGAAGAGCGCCTTCCGGCACGGTTATGCCGACACAGGCCGTAACCGCCAGCTGATGATTCTCGGCAACGTGTGGCTGCACCTGCACCCGCCGAAGATGCGCCGTCATGCGGTCCGGGTGAAGTTCACCTGGTGCATGGGTGGAATCACCTTCCTGCTGTTCCTGGTGCTCGCCATCACCGGCGTCGTGCTCATGTTCTATTACCGGCCGACCGGTGAATATGCCTATATCGACATGAAGTATCTCATGCATGACGTGCCGTTCGGCGCGGTCGTCCGGAACATGCACCGATGGGGCGCGCATGCGATGGTCATTACCGTCATGCTTCACATGTTCCGGGTCTTCATGACCGGTTCCTACAAGCCGCCGCGCGAGTTCAACTGGATCGTGGGCGTACTGCTCATCACGTTCACCTTGCTGCTGTCGTTTACCGGCTACCTGCTTCCGTGGGACCAGCTGGCGATCTGGGCCATCACGGTGGCCTCGAACATGGCCCGCGCGACGCCGTTCATCGGCCAGTCGGGTCCGTTTGCCGAACAGCTCGGCATTGGCGGCCGCTACGATGCGCGCACACTCATGCTGGGCGGCACG
>CAZSFB010000264.1:0-4832 GCA_964606035.1 uncultured bacterium
TCATGCAGGTGATGCCGGCAACGGCCCGTGCGGTGGCCTCGGAGATGGGGGTTCCGTATCCGGGCGATCATGTTCTTTTTGACCCGGAGTTTAGCGTCAAGCTCGGTGCCTACTATCTTGCGAAAATGCGCCACCACGAGCCCCGCCTAGATATGGCCTTGACGGCATACAATATGGGCCTTGGACGGCTGCGCGAGATCAGGGCTACCCGCGAACTCAATGATTCGGTCTATTCACGCAAGGTGATGGATTATTACCGGGGCTATCAGCGGAAATACATGCTGGCTGCGCTCGGCCGCCCGATGGACGGGGCCGGTATCAGAGTGACAGCCATGAATGATCCGTTCGAAACCCAGGAACCCTGAACGGTTGCTGCTGATTCCCTGCGGACGCCCGGGCCATGGTCCGGGCGTTTTGCATCCTCAACCTGTTCCCCCTAACCTCGCGCCTCCAGTCTATAGTGTTCAGGGAAAGGGGCGGTATCTGAGCCAGGGCGAACTGTTGGGGAGAAGGACTGATGCCGGGTCAGAGCCCTCGTCGAAGAAGATATATCTCATCGACACGATGGCGTATGTCTTCAGGGCATTTCATGCCCTGCCACCCATGTCCAATGCCAAAGGGCTTCCGACGAATGCAGTTCTCGGCTTCTGCCGGATGATCCTGAAGCTCAAGAAGACCTTCCACCCCGCCTATATCGCCTGCGTGAATGATGCCAGCGGGCCGACATTCCGGGAGGAAATTTTTCCGGCATACAAAGCCAACCGGAAAGAACCGGATCCGGATCTGGTTCCTCAGTTTGACCTGTGCCGCCGGGCTGCCACGGAAGCGTTCAATCTGCCGCTTCTGGAACTGCGGGGATTTGAGGCGGATGACCTCATCGCCACGCTCGCCCGGAAGTTCGTTGCACAGGGTTATGAGACGGTGATTGTCTCGTCCGACAAGGATCTGATGCAACTTGTTGGGGACAAGGTGACCATGTGGGATCCAATGAAGGACCGGGTGATCGGTCGGGAACAGGTCATTGAGCGGTTTGGAGTGCCACCGGAACAGGTGACGGATGTGCAGGCGCTCATCGGTGACAGTACGGACAATATCCCTGGCGTCAAAGGGGTAGGGGAGAAAACCGCGCCGGGTCTGATTCAGAAATACGGTTCGGTCGAAAATCTTCTGGCTCACCTTGATGAACTGGATAAAAAGGCACTCCGGGACCGGCTGGATACAGGCCGGCAGATGGCAGTCCTGTCAAAGAAGCTGGCAACCTGCCGGGATGACGTGCCGATTCAGGTCGCTCCCGAAGATCTGGTGAGCCGTGAGCCCGATCCGGAAAAAATGACGCTGTTCTTCCGCGAGATGGATTTCACAGCCCTGATCCGGGAGATGTCATCAGAAGAGCAGTATCAGGGGTTCCGGCGCGATCAGTATTAAACGGTCCTTGATGAGGAGGCACTGGGCCGGGTTCTGGATGAAATTCGTGCGGCGGGTCTGGTCGCCTTCGACACGGAAACCACTTCACTCAATGAACTTGAGGCGGAATTGGTCGGGGTTTCGCTGGCCACGAAGCCGGGCCGTGCCTGGTATGTGCCGGTCGCACACCGGTATCTGGGGGCTCCGGTACAGATTCCGAGGGATCGCGCCGTGTCATTGCTGAAGCCTCTCCTTGAAGACCCTGACATAACCAAGATCGGCCAGAACGTGAAATATGACCGGAGGATCATGCTCCGGTACGGTGTCCAGTGCTGCGGATTCACATGGGATTCCATGCTGGCGTCCTATGTAATTGATCCTGGTCGCCGCTCGCACGGGCTGGATCAGCTCGCCTTCGATTTTCTCAAACACCGGATGCTGTCTTACGCGGAAGTCACCGGAACCGGGAAAAACCAGGTTTCCTTCGATCAAGTCGATGTAAAACGGGCGACCGAATACTCCGGTGAGGACGCTGACGCTGTCATCAGGCTCTACCAGCAACTGAACCCCCGGCTTGAGTCTGAAGGCGTGGCGAATCTCTTCTGCCAGATTGAAATACCGCTCGTTGATGTTCTGGTGGACATGGAAGAACGGGGGGTGCTGGTCGATACGGGAAAGCTCAAGGTGATGTCCCGCGAATACGGTGACCGGATGGCGAAGCTGCTCAGGGAAATTTATAAGCATGCCGGAACCGAGTTCAATGTCGACTCTCCCAAGCAGCTCTCGGGGATCCTGTTCGAGAAGCTGAAGCTGCCCCCCTCAAAGAAGACCAAGACAGGGTATTCGACGGACCAGGAGGTGCTCGAAAAGCTGGCTGATGAGCACCCCATGCCCAGGCTGCTGCTGGACTACCGGTGCCTGGCAAAACTGAAAAGTACCTATATCGATGCGCTCCCGCAAATGGTGGATGCGAAGACCGGCCGGATACACACATCCTTCAATCAGGCGGTAGCTGAAACCGGCCGTCTCTCTTCATCGGACCCCAATCTCCAGAATATCCCGGCAAGGACTGATGACGGACGGCGGATTCGCGAGGCCTTCGTGGCGCCGCCGGGGCACCAGCTGATTTCGGCTGACTATTCGCAGGTTGAGCTGCGGATACTGGCCCATGTGACCGGGGACGAAGCCCTGTTGGCTGCCTACCGGGAAGGAACAGATATTCATCGCCTGACCGCATCGGAGGTGTTCGGCGTAACGCCTGAAGCAGTGACCCGGGAACAAAGGTCAGCGGGCAAGACAATCAATTTCAGTGTCATCTACGGGATCGGTGCTATGTCTCTCGGCAAGAGTCTTGGTGTGTCGCCCGGAGAAGCGCAGAAATATATTGATGCCTATTTCAGGCGGTACCCGGGAGTGAAGGTGTTTTTTGACCGGACGGTCGAGGAAGCCCGCAAGCACGGGTTTGTCACGACCCTGCTGGGCCGGAAGCGTTATTTGCCAACCCTGATTTCCAAAAACTTCCAGGAGCGTTCATTTGCCGAGCGGGCTGCCTGTAACACGGTAATTCAGGGGACCGCGGCTGATATCATCAAGGTGGCAATGATCGAGCTGTTCCGGAGGCTCCCGATGGAGGGGCTGGCCACCCGGATGATTCTCCAGGTTCATGACGAATTGCTGTTTGAAGCGCCTGAAAAGGAGCTAGGCACCGCACAGAAGCTGATCCCGGAGGTGATGTCTTCGGTCGTCAAGCTGGATGTTCCACTCGAAGTGGATACCAAAGCTGCGTTGAACTGGGCAGCTGCCCATTAGCTTCGGGTATATTTCCCGTAAACCACGTGTACTTCCGTTAATTTCTGCAGGATTCTTGCGACATGGGCAGGGGCCCCTATAATTGACGCTCCTGTCATATAATTAAACCGATTGGATCTCTCCTGAAGATGAAAAAACTTGCCACCGCAGTCATTTCGTTTGCCTCTCTTCTTGCGTCGTGTGCGCCTGACCCGGTGCAGGTTCAGGTGCTTGACCTCAGGTTTGACGCCCGTCTGAAGGCCGAAATTTTCTATCCCGGTGAAGACGACGTCGTTCCGGATTCTGTTATTACGGTCACAGGCAAGGTGATTGACCCCGCAGCCACGATGGTTTGCCGCGTGAATAACGAGGAGTTCAAGGTCGACGGGCCATCGCGTGGCGGACAGTTCGCGATAACCGATGTCCCTCTCAAGCGTGGCCCGAACCTGATCGAGATCGTTGCATCGAAGGGTACGGTGAGCTCGACCGTCGAGCGGCGCTTTATCCACGATCCTGCGGTTTCCGTAAAAATCCTCGAGCCGACTGAAGGTTCTGAGGTGCGCGCAGGCTGGATCAGCGTCAAGGCCATTGCACCTAAAGACGTGGACAAGGTCTGGATCAACGACCAGCTCGTCCAGCGGCAGGGGGACTTTTTCGTAACCTCCCGGATCGAGGTCCAGGAGGGAATCAACGTCATTGCCGTCCGGGCAAATATCAAAGGCCGGCGCGAGAGCTTTGCTGTCAAGGTCATCAAGGATACGCGGCCGCCGGTGATCGAGGTGCTTGAGCCGAAGAACGGCAGCTTTACCAACAACCGTGAAGTGGAGTTCGTGGGAACGGTTGATGACCCGAAGGCCAAGGTATTCGTGGATAGCCTGCCGGCGACCGTTGCGGACGGCAAGTTCCGGGCGATGGTACCGCTGGCCTCAAATACTAACGAAATTGTCGTTTACGCCGAGGACACCTTCGGGAACCGTTCCCGCAAGGAAAAGGTCCGGGTCGATTACGATGCTTCGAGACCCCAGGTCTCTGTTCTCGCGCCAAAGCCGGGAGAACTGGTCCGCCAGCTGCCCCTGAAGGTCATGGTTGGTTCAACCAAGGCGCCATTCAGCATCCAGGCGATGCTGAACGGTGACGAGACGACAATGGTAGAGAGAACCTTCGATGTCTCTCCGGGTGAATTCGCATTCGCGGCGGAGCAGCTTCCGGACGGTAACCATAAGATTGCCGTGAAGATCACGGATGCGGCCGGGAATTCCGATACGATCAACATGACCGTGGCGACGGATACCAATCCGCCGGTCATCACGGTGGCAGGCGTGGAAGAAGGCGCCCAGATCACGGAGACAAAACCGATGATCAAGGTCGAGGATCCCAACCTGGACCCTGCCTCTGTGGTTATCACCCTGAATGGCCGTCCCTTCAAGTCGGGTACGCCGCTGTCGTCCCGTGCCGGGAACTCGGGTCCCCAAAATCTGGTTATTTCGGCTGCTGACCGGTTCGGCAATCTGGTTGAGCAGAAGATCAGCTTCGAGGTGAAGTTGAATCCTCTGGAACGTCTGCTCAGGGAGTGGGAGCGGGCATGGACCGAGGATGAAAAAACACGGTCCCGCCTTGTGGAACCGATGATCCGCGACATC
>CAZSFB010000265.1:0-4806 GCA_964606035.1 uncultured bacterium
GGTCGAAATTGACCTGGAGACCGGCGCTACCGAGATCCTGAGCGAGCTTCCCCCCTCCATCGCCGCCATCACCTACATTCCCTGAGCGCCCTCCCGGCGTCCACAAAGCTCGGACCCATTCCCCTGCGGGGATTGGGTCCGGCGCTTTTTGTGCTCCCGGATTGCCCGCAGCCCGTCCTAGAACGCCTCCAGCACCCGGAAGTAGACCCCGAAGTCACCGCTCCCCTTGGCAAAGTCGAGGCGCAGGTTGATAGATTCCCGGGATGATATCTTGGCGCGCAGTCCCCCGCCGGCCGAATACTTGAGTCCCCTGAAGCTGAAATCGTCCGCGTTCCGGGCCACCTCGCCCACGCCGCCAAAGGCATGGATGCCGAAAAAGCTCCAGAACGGAATCCGGTACTCGCCCTGGAGCACCATCTGGTGCCGGTCCATGAACCGGCCCTCGAAAATTCCCCGGAGGATGCTGCTCCCGCCCAGCTTCGGGAGCGCGTTGACCGGGGCGTCTCCGGTGGAAAAGCGCAGAAGGGCCTGAACGGCAAAAACCTGGCCGCCCCAGGTGGAAAAGAACTGCCGCAGGTCCGCGTTGTACTGGGTGAAGTCGAAATCCCCGCCGAGCCCCGTGTCATACAGGATGGCGGAAAGCTGGTAGTAGCCTCCCTCCGACGGAAAGAACTGGCTGTCACGGCTGTCCCAGTAGACGGCCGGGCCGAGCCCCGACAGGTAGCCGCCCCCGCTGCCCGTGATGGTTCCGGTACTGATCAGGCCGCCCGGCACGGACTTCACGATACCGGTCCAGGCGAAGTCGTGCATCAACCCGGCATAGAGGTGGCTGTAGATGCGCCGGTAAAGGGAGGAGCTCACCGGGACCGTTCGGGGTGTATAGTATTCGCGGTTCGATTCGGGGGTGTCGTTGCCGACCCCGTAGAACCGGGTCGGGAAGTTTGAAAACCCCGTCGCCACCGTGAACCGCCAGTCGCGCCCCCTGAAGTAGAAATCGGGAGAAATCCGGAAAATGCTCTGGTGCTTCTGGGTATAGATGCCGAACAGGCTGACGGTGGAGGTACGGGTCTCGGCGGTGCGTTCCCCCTCGCCTTCCCCCTCTGCACCCGGCATGAGCCAGATGATCCCAAGGCCGCCGCCAAAGCCGGTCTCCTTCCCGAAGACGACGGCCGGAGTAACCACCCAGTTCCCCCGGTGCATGAGCCGGTGAAGACTCTGGAGCACTCCGCCCGCGTCCCCGGCAATGGGAGGTATCTCCTCCGCCGGAGCCGAATCACTCTCTCCGGCCCGTGCCGCCGTCACCGGGACAATACCCAGGATGGCTGCCGCCAGAATATGAAAAAGCCAGCGCATCGGACGAAACCAATGCTCATGCCCGTACCGGCCGAAAGCAACCGGGTGTCTAAGAGATGTTTTCTGAATCTGTGCGTGGGGATGCCGAAATGGGGTTCAGCTCCCCGCGGTGCGGGTCGGGTAAAGCGCCCAGCCGGGGTGCGTGCGGCCCAGCGCTTCGTGGGCCGAGCGGACGCCGTCGTCGGAGTCGAACAGGCCGAAGACCGTGGGACCGCTGCCGCTCATCATGGCGGCGCGGGCGCCCGCATCAAGAAGCGCCTTCCGGATCACGGCGATCTCCGGAAGCAGCGGAATACTTGCCCGCTCCAGGTCGTTCCGGAGCCACGCGGCCGGGTCCGTGCACATGCCGCGGGTCATGGCGGCAATCTTCTTGCGGTCCTTGCGGGCGACAATCTGGGCCCTGGGCTCAGGCTGGAGACCAAGGCCCCGGTATACCTCCGCCGTTCCGAGCGGTTTTCCGGGGTTCACGAGCAGGACGGGAAAGGGCGGCATCCCGGCGATGGGGGTGAGTTCATCGCCCACACCCTCCACCAGCGAGGGGCCCGCATCGAGGAAGAACGGCACGTCGGCCCCGACCCGGGCCGCCGCCTCGAACAGTTGCTGCTCATTCAGCGGCCGGCCCAGCAGCTCGTTCACCCCCATGAGCGCACTGGCCGCGTCGCTGCTGCCGCCGCCCACGCCGCCGGCCACGGGCGAGTGCTTGCGGATGTCGCAACGGACACCGAAGGCGATCTCCGCGCTGCCGCGCTGCCGCTCGAACTCCCGGACCGCCTTGTGGACCAGATTCGAACTGTCCACCGGCACCCCCGGATGGCTGCAGGTGATCTCCACGCCGCGGGTCTCCGTGAGCGAGAGCGTGATCTCGTCGCCCGTCTCGGTCGGCACCATCACCATGACCAGCTCGTGGTAGCCGTCCTCGGACCTTTTGCCGAGAACCTCCAGATAGAGGTTGATCTTGCAGGGAGCAAAAAGGGTGACCGGGCCCTGTGTCATGTGGTTTTGCGCCCGCTTCAGGCGAACTTGATGTGGTGCTGGGGCTCGAAGCCGAGCACTTCCTTTGCCTTGTCCGTGTCGAGCAGACAGGAATACTTGATCCGGTCAATGTTGGTGCGCGGGTCGAACTTGGAGAGTCCGAGCTGCTTCACCAGCAGTCCCAGCGGAACCACGAGCTGCTGTGGAAGCGGGACGGTCACCGCACCGCACAGCCTTGCGAAGTCCGACAGCGGAGCGGTTTCCTTGCCCGCGATGTTGAAAATCCCCTGCACGTTCCTGTGGATCGCCAGCTGGATCGCCCGGATCACGTCCTTCACGTGAATCAGGTTGATCATGGGGTTGAACCCCGCGACGCTCATGCAGACGGACGATTCGAGATAGGTGTTCATGAATGCGTGGACGTTCCGGCCGATCGTGGCCGAGGGGCGCAGGATCACGATCTTCATCCGCCGGTTGTCCATCTTGGCCCGGCAAAGCATGTCGGCATCCACCTGGTCCTTGAGCAACGGGTCCACGTCCGGGTCGAAGTTGAGGTCATCGGTCTCCTTGAGCCGCACGGAGTTGAACGGCCGGAGCTTGTAGACGTTCGCCGAGCTCTTGAAGATGAACTTCCGGATGTTGGGCGTCTCCAGGCACTTGTCGAGGAGGTTCTTCGTCCCCTCCACGTTCAGCTCGTGGGCCTCGTGGGTGGTATCCTCCGGCCGGTGCATGAAGGCCAGGTGCGCCACCGTGTCGATCTTCGCATCCTTGAACGTGTCATCCAGGAACAGGTTCGTGAGCTCCCGGGGCTTGAGAATATTCACCTGCTTGTAGTGGAACTTCCGCGCGTTGAAATCGTCGAAGTAGTAGGGCCTGGGATCCCGGGAAATACCGATGATGGTATCCACCTTCTTGTCGTGCATGAGCCTTTCGGCGAGCTGGCGGCCGATCACCGACGTAACGCCCGTAATGAGAACCCGCTTGCGGTCGGACACGCGCTTTTTCGACTCGTCGGCTGCTTCCTGCGCTGCACTCATGGCGAAAACCCTTTCCCTGCCCGGTTAGAAAAATATCCCTTTGCGTTCTTTCAGTCCCTGGTTCACCAGGTCCTGCACCGCCTCCTGCACCTCCGCGGCCAGTTTCCGGACGATCTCCGGACGGGTGGCGGCATCAGGACCGTATTCCCGGCTGAAGTCGAGCTTCTCCCCGTAACGGATATGGTATTTCACGGGCAGCGGCAACAGGCCGAGCGGACCCAGAAGCGGGAATGTCGGCGTCACGGGGAAGAACGGGAACCCGAGCCGCTTGATCCAGCCGCCCTTCAGCGAGGCAAGGATGGGCGCCTGCTCCTCCGCCCCCACCACTGAAGCCGGCACAATGGGTGTGCTGTTTTCGAGTGCCAGTTCCACGAACCCCACGTTGAACGGAACCAGCTTGTAGCGGTCCCTGAAGGGCTTTCCGATCCCCTTGGTCCCCTCGGGGAACACCGAGACCAGTTCCTCGCTTTTCAGGAGCTCCGCGAAGTTCCGCCGCGAGCCCGCCACCTGCCCCGCCCGCGACATCCCCTGCCAGATGAACGGCAGGCTCGACACAAAGTTGTCCACCATCGCGCGCATGGGCCGGGGCGTATCCATCTTCTCCATCAGGTCGCAGCCGATCATCACCCCGTCGAAAGCGATGAGGCCTGAGTGATTCGCCGCCACGATCACGCGCCCCCGCTGGGGGATATTTTCGTGCCCCTGGCTCTCCACGCGGAAATAGTTCTTGTAGAAAAACCGCGAGATCAGGTACGCGATCATGGCCGACTCGCGCTCGAAGCCGAACTGGTCATAGCCGAATCCAAGGTCGTTGAACGGCATCTGGCGGAGCTTCTCCACCTGCTCGTCACCGAGGACCGTACGGGCGATCCGCTCGACCATTTCGCGCTGGGCCTGATTCATCACTGAAGGGCGGCCCGAGGTGCCACCCCCTCCGGCGCGCAGTGTAGGCGTTTCCGGCCATGCGGCAAGCCCCCCATATCATCTTGACGCGCGTGTCAGTTTGCCGGTAGCTTCGCTCCCGCCTTCCAGGGGTGGAGGCGGGAAAGGTTCAAGGAACATGGCGACTTACGCGATTACCGGCTGCTCGGGATATGTCGGAACCCGGATGACGAAACTTCTGCTGGACGCCCCCGGTGACCACCGGATCATCGGCTTTGACGTGCGCCCCCCCAGGGTCCAGAGCGACCGGCTCGAGTTCCACAACATGGATATCCGCGACAAACGGATCGCCGAGGTCCTGAAAGACAGGGGCGTGGAAACCGTCCTGCACTTCGCCTTCGTGCTCGACCCCCTCTACGACGAGAAGGAGATGACCGACATCGACCTGGGCGGAACGAAGAACATCCTTGAGGCGGTCGTAAAGTGCGGCATCGGGCACATTATCGCCACCTCGTCCACCACCGCCTACGGCGCCCTGAAGGACAACCCGGTTCCGCTCCGG
>CAZSFB010000266.1:0-4789 GCA_964606035.1 uncultured bacterium
GGGGATCCTCGCCTTCACCAGTGCATCGCGGATCTGCACCGCCGCGTCGACCCGACCCCCGAATGTCTCCAGATCAACCAGAAAAAGGTCAGCCTTTTCACGGGTCGCTACTTCCAAAGCCCGGCGCACATACGCAGAAGTCGAAAGAGTTATCTCCTCGTGGATCTCGATCCGGTAGACCCGTGACCACGAGGAAGCCTTCTCGAAAAGTGGAGGGATTTCCTGCCTGGGTGTATCAGCGGATGTAGTGCCACGGACTAATTCCTGCTTTGCCAGGGGAGAGGCCTCCAGTGCTGTGCCAGCGGCGGATTGTTCCTCTGCCCCGGTCCCCGGCCGGACCAGGAACAGCATGAACCCCATCATTACACTCAGAATCAAATATGGCTGGCGCATCTGCTTCACAACTGCATACTACGTCTATTGGAGAAGTGGGGTAAAGGGGAGCCTACCCTTTGAAACCAGCCCGCCAGGCGTCTTTCTGGCCGTTCTTACACGGAAAATCGCCACTTGCCTTCGGAGTCAAACTTTCCTACTAAAGGCGTCCCATGGTGCCGCCAACCGGCACCTGACGGGCCACCTTAGCTCAGTTGGTAGAGCATCGCTTTCGTAAAGCGAGGGTCGTCGGTTCGATTCCGACAGGTGGCTCCAATTATTTCAGTACGTTAGCTGCACTGCCAAAAGCACCCGAAACCCGCTAGCAATCATATAGCAATCACCCGGACGGGTTTCACCGCGCCCCTATCGGCTGCATTTGAGGCTGCCTATGGGTAACAGGGCTTGGTCCTGAAGCGGTTAACAGGGGCTCATTCACCCCAATACAGGGACGGGACCAACGTCCCCGGTTCAGCCGAACCGCCCCCTCCCCCGTGGGGAAAAGCCGGGCCCTGCTCAAACCAGTGATAACCCGTTTCCACCCCGAAAGGGTTTATAGGTTTCAGGCCTTATTCAGTAACCGCGTGAGCTTACTCGCTGCATTGAGAAGGTAAGATGCTCATTGGTCGAAGGTCTGGATACTCCCACCACTACCGACGAACCAATTCGGCCTCGCAGATAGTATTTTGCCTCATCTTCGGACATCTGCACCACAGGCTTCCAGTCAATTTCCACGATTTCATCACCCGGTTGAATGCCCGCTTTCTGGGCTGGAAAATTATCGAACAGTTTTGAAATCACTAACCGCCCATTTTCTCGATAAAGGTCCAATCCCAAAACTCCAGCTTCACCAAGTCTCCACCCTTTACCCATCATGCAAGTATCGAATACATCTCGAAACAACTGGTTTGCTTGCATTGCAGAAATCCCATAGGGGTCGTATAGAGTCTGACGCCCCCCGCTGGCTTGCCCTGCAACTCCCATGCATTCTGCCTTAGCTTGATAGAACTCATTATCGCTAGAGTTTGGCTTATCCCAGCCATAAACTGGGGCAGGCATTGCACTTCCACACCCTGAATTCATATATGCAAGTGTGGTCACGACTACTAACCAACAACCCAAAGCATGCCGTCTACTAATAGCCATTAACTGCTCCCTGGTTTCCTATCGGCTCCCATACACATCGCTGCCGAAAATTCACTAGGACGACAAAAGGCCACCTATTCCCGCTTGCCGGTTTCTCCACTACTTCCAGAACAGGCAGCAACCACGACAAGGCCGAATACAACCACGGCCAGCTTGAGCCCTTTGAGACGCATGAACATGGCTGAAACTCCCCATAAGGTCCGACTAGCTAACGGAAATGTCGTTACAGACTAACAAAAATCTGACGGCTGGCCAAAGGGAGATATTTAATACATTAAGCATTAGAGATAGCCCGCTTCCGGGATTATTCTTTTCACTGGAAAGAAACGGAAAGGCGGCCCGCCGGTATCTACCGACAGGCCGCCCTGTTATTCCCGTGGCAATCTTGCGAATCTTGCCGTATGAGCGGTTTAATCACCCTCTTTTCGCAAGACGGCAAGACTGCCAAGCCTCTTTATCAGGCCGCCTTGCAGAGCCGCCATATCCACCGGCCCGCACCACCGTTACCGCTACTCTCACGGTTCGCCATGACGCCCAGTTTCCTTTGAGCCCGCCTTAGCGTCCGTTCGGGAATCCCGAGTTTCTCGGCCCGCCTAAGCAGTTCCTCGGCAGGCTCCGGCCCTTCGGCCAGCTCGCCTTCAAGAAACTCCACGGCATCGTCAAGGCTGGTGCGTTCATCCCGTGAAGGTGCCGCCGCCACAAGGTCATGCTCTGTCAGGTCGCTTTCACCCATCCACGTAAAGACGCCCTCGGGCAGTCCGAACGCGTGAGATTTTCCCTTGGCCGAACAGGAATGCTTCAGGTGCGCGACAACCCGGACAGCTTCATCCTGCGGGTCCGTACCCGTCAGCAGAATCGACCGGGCCACGGCAGAAAAGTCGATGCTCCCGATCCCGTGGAAAATCGCCCGGTCCTTACCCGACTGGCCAAGATGACGAATCAGCACAACGGCAAAGTCGTAAGTCTCTGCCAGTTGCCCAAGGCTCGCCATAACCGGCCTCACTTCATTCGCCTTGTTCATATCCACTTTCGGCCCGAGGAACGCCTGAACAGGATCAATCACCACAAGCACCGGACGCACCGTTTCAATCGCACTGGCCAGATCGGAAAGGTCTTGAAGGGTTATGAGCGTTTCCCTGACGTTGCCGGTATCGGGATCTTCAACCCGCCGGTTTTGCAGGACGTAGAACCGTGACGAATCACCGCCATACCCGGTAAACCGGGGCTTGATCGTATCGGCAATTCCATCTTCACACGTCAGGTAAATCACGTTGGCGGGCTCACGGCTGCCAGTCTCGCCCGGAAGCAGCTCCCCCCGTGTCAGGTGCGCGGCCAGCTTCAGGACAAGGGACGTTTTGCCCATGCCAGGGTTCCCTTCGACAATCGTGATCTTGCCCCTCGGGATGTAGGGCTCCCAAAGGAATGAGACGGCTTTCGCTTCCACGTCAGCCAGATTGACGAGCACCGGCCCGGCCTTGTCCGTTGCAGCCGGGGGTTTCCATTCCGGGGCCGTGTCGATTGCGGCCTGAATATCCGCCGCTTCCGCTCCGGCCTTTATCCAGTCGGAAACGTCCTTGTGCGGCTCGGGCACTGTCAGCACTCGGACAGACAGTGCAGTCCCCTGCAATGCCTCCCCGATCTTGTCCCGGTAGTTGCCGCCCGGTCTGTCGTTATCGGGCACGATTACCACGTCCGCACCCCGTATCGACTCGGAATATTGAGGGAGCCATTTCGCCCCCGCGCCTCCCGCCGCCGTGGTCGCAACAAACCCCAAGGCACAAAGATTGTCCGCGTCCTTTTCGCCTTCGGTCACAAGAACGGGAACCGGGGGTTCAGCCGCCACCGCTTCCCGAAGCTCGGGCAGCCGGTAAAGCACCCGGTCTACTCCGTCCAGTTTCCAGACATAGCCGCCGTTACCGTCAGGCCGTCTCTGCCGGAACGTCTTGGGATTCCGGTATCGGACCACTTCATAGAGCAGCTCGCCCGACTCGCTGAAGTATGGATATACCGCGTCCTGCTTCCCCTGTTGCGTCCGGGCTCGGGCCGGAGGGGTATCGCCACCGTCAGGAAACAGGTCGGCCCAGTCGAGCCCCAATGCGTCCAGAACAGCTTCGGGGGCACACCCGGCATGACAGTTCACAAGCACCTTGCCGTCCCTGTTTTCAGTGACGGACAGGCTCGGGTTTTGGTCGTCATGGGCCGGGCATTTCGCAAGATGGCCAGTTCCCGATTTGCGGGGCTGGCAGCCTTGCGACTCAAGGGCATTTATTACCTTTTCGATTGAGCTGAAATGATATAGATTAGACATATATTCTCCGATCAGTTTTGAGTGTTAGGGGAATGAGAGAGCCGGGTTGCACCCCGGCTCTCGTGTTTGTCGGTCTTGACGAGAAATAGGCCGCGCCCGTTCCGCTTGAGCCCGAGCAGTCCCGCACCCATCAGGTCCAGAACAGCCCGTTCCAGACAGGCATCAGGAAGCAGGCGAAAGGCGGCCAGACGCCTGAACGTCCGGCCACCCTTCCCGACTTTCGCGTAAACGAGAGCGGCCCGTATCGCCCGAGTTTCGATCAACCCGGTTTCGTCAGGGGCGAGACGGGGGCGGTTCATTCATCACCCCCTTTCGCATTGTCTGACGTGGACGTGGCCAGCCGTTCGGTAGACCAGGTATCCAAGTCCTCGGGCCGGTAGCGGACACAACGGGCCGATACCCGGACAAACCGGGGACCGCCTCCACGGTGCCGCCGGGCCTCTAGGAACCGGGGGCTAAGGCCGATCCGTTCGGCGGCCTGTTGGGGGGTGAGTAGGGACTGATATTCGTGCATAGAGCACCATCTTTCTGCGGCGGGTTCCACCGCGTGTGATGGCTAACTGTGCAGGAATTTTTCTAAGTGATCCCTGTAAGAAACTGCACCTGTTTTTCAGGAGCGTTTGCGCGGGCGTTTCTTCTGGGGCGGTGGCTTCTCCAAGCCCAACGCCTCGCAAGTCTGCTCGATGGCACGGGCGACCGAGCGCGAATGGTTCTCCGCACTTAACCGCTTGGGGCGAGCATCTATGACAATTTCCTCTAACGTCTGCTCAAGCACCAGACGCTTCACAACCCAGTCGAAATGATCGTGCAGCCCGCCTTTGGCAAAATTTTTTCTTTGCGGCTTGAGAGTTTTCGCCCGGCGGTATTTCTTTTCCAGTCCATCTAGAAACCGGTTCAGGCGTTTCAGAAAATCCCGCTTGAGCAACTTGGAGCCGGGGCGTTTCCGCCCGAACTCACGCCATG
>CAZSFB010000267.1:0-4787 GCA_964606035.1 uncultured bacterium
AAATCAGGGTGGTCTGTCGCCGTGCTGGAGCGGCGCTCTGAAGAGGGCGGGGGGCTGTGCACCGAAGAGGTTACCGAACCCAACTTCCTGCACAATCTACACTCCAACTATCACTCCTTGGTCGGACTCTGCCCGGTGTATGATGACCTCGAACTGCTCAGCAACGGGGTTGAATACGTCCACCCGGACGTCCAGATGGGCAGCATTTTCTCGGACGACACCGCGATCACGATCCATTCCGACCAGAAAAAAACCTGGAACAGCTTCGCAAAGTTCTCGAAAAAGGATGCCGACACCTGGCTCCGCCTCTACGACGAAGTGCAGGGATACCTTGACCTGATGGTGCGTACGCTCATGTATGCGCCGCCGATTGATCTGAACGACATCACCAAGGCGCTGGCCTCGTGGGGTGTGGAGGAAAAGTCCGAATTCCTAACGGCGAAACTCCGGACCATGTCGGTGGCGGATTTCCTCAACAAGCATTTCGAGAATGAACGTATCAAGGCGATGCTGGCATTCCATGCCACGATCTGCGCCTACCAGCCGCACATCAAGGGGCTCGCGGTCAGCTACCCCGTTCTGCTCGGCAAGATCGCCAACTGGCAGGTCTGCAAGGGGGGCAGTCACAAGCTGGCGCACACGCTCATGCGTGTCATCGTGAAGGCTGGCGGCCGGGTATTCCCCCAGGTCCCCGTGGAGGAGATCATTATCGAGGACGGCCGGGCAGTCGGAGTGCGCGTCCCGGACGGGATCGTGAGGGCCCGCAAGCTGGTGGCCTCCAGCATTGACGTCAACCAGACCTTTGAAAAGCTGATCCCGCGCCAGTTCGTACCGAAAAAGCTCGTCGAAGAGGTCCAGAAGGTCAAATACCAGGATGCCACGCTGTTCAATGTCCATCTGGCAATGAATGGACTTCCCAAATACAGGGCCGCCGAGTTTGACCCAGATATCGACCGGGCCTGGATCCTGAACATCGGATATGAATCGCTTGCAGATTTTGACGAGGACTTTTCGCAGATCCGCCAAGGGCTCGTTCCCAAAACGCCCAGGCTCAATGTGGCCGTCAACTCGCTCTATGACCCGACCGATGCACCGGAAGGCAAGGCTACCGGACTGATCCGGGTGTTTGTGCCTTACGATATAGAAAACTGGGGAGCGGGCGGCTGGGAGAACCACAAACGAATCTACGGTCAGCACTGCATCGACCGCTGGCGGCGCGCCTGCACGAACATGGACGAAGGGCTCATCCGCCGCTGGGTCACGGAAACCCCTCTCGACATCAGCCAGAAAATGATCAACTACCGGTTCGGGGACTGGATGGTCGGCCGGATTCATCCGGACAACCTGCTGGAGCACAGGCCGACGGATTCCCTCTCGCACTACCGGACGCCGATCAAGAACCTGTACATGTGCGGAGCCTCGCAGCACCCGCATGGCTACATCACTTTTGCTCCGGGGTACAACTGTCTGGACAGCATCGCCGATGATCATGGAATCGAAAAGTGGTGGTCGCAGGTATGACCTCGTCCACGTTCCCTGTCTATCTGCCTGCCGGGGCTGATGCGAGCGGACTCGCGGACATGATCCATCAGTACCTTTCCCAGAATGTCACGGATTCGGAGAAAAAGCGGAACCAGGCGAAGGGTCTGATGGGAGAGGTGTTCATCGAGGCTGCGGAAGCGGACATCTGTGTACGTATCCGGTTCCACGGTGACCGGATTGATCTTGACGATGTGCCGGCTCCTGCGCCTGACGGTGCCTCCATCAAGGCGGATTTCATATCCGTCGCGCACCTGACCACCGGAGAGCGGGGTCCATTCGAGCTTCTGGCGACGCGGCGGCTCAAGGTAAGGTTCCAGCCGGGGCAGATTCCGTTTCTGGTACGCGTCCTGAAATTCATGCAGATTCCGCCGGAACTGATGTCACCGGAAATCCTGGAGAGAACCCAGCACAGGAAGATGAAGATTGCGATCATTGCCGGCGGCGCGGCGGCTACTGCCGGTGGCCTTTATGTATGGCTGAACTGAAACGCCAGTGAGCACAGCAAAGGAGAGAGAAAATGAGCATCATCTACACCGACGAATGGTACGGCGACATGAAAACCATGGTGAATGGCTCCCCGAAGTTCCGGGAAATGGCGCCGCGGGAGAAAATCCTGGCCACTTTCGAGATCATTGGTGACGACCAGTCTCCCTACGTGAACAACGGAAATGCCCTTTACTATCTCATCCATCTGGAGGGCGGACAGGTCGCGGAATACGGGCCGCTCCCCGGACGGCATGACGGAAAGGGTCTCAACTTCAGGTTCACAGCCCCGGCGTCTCTCTGGGAAGGGATCGCGGCCGGACTGGTGGACCCCATCCAGGCCGGACTGCGCGGTACCATCAAGGTCAGGGGCGACATGCGGTTCCTGATGCAGCACGCCGAGGCGGTGAAGCTGCTGGTTGACATGTACGGCCATCAGGTGAACACCGAATGGCCAAAGGGCAAACCTCCCTACAAGTCGGCCGCCGTTGCCTGATCAGGAGTCTGCCCGGTGTAATGCGCCTTTATCATCTGAAATACATCCCGGTGATCGACCCGTTTAGGTGTTCTGGCTGCCACGAATGTATCGCTGCCTGCCAGCCGGGTGTCCTTCAGGCAGACGGCCGCAAGGCGTCCGTCTGCCGTCCGGAACTGTGTGACAGTGATGGCGGGTGTGTAGCAAGCTGCCCTGATGAGGCGATCAGGATGCGGTGGACCGAAGTGAGTGGCGACGAAACAGTCGGCCTCTGGCAGCGGGTCTATGTCTGACACCGGGAATCTGTTGTGGGATCCGCTTTCCGCTTCCAGACGGCGGGCTACCGGCTCGGTCATTGACACCCACCTGCGGGAAATCCGGGAGTTCCATGAGAATGCCGACCGGTCGCATTTCCTCAATGGGCTGGAATCACTCGCAGACCGCCTGTGGCCGGTCTACCTGGACGCCCTGAAACTGGAATGCGGGGAAGAATCGTTGCGGTCGGTCTTGTGTGGCATGGACGAGTACGTCCGGCAGGGTCCGGCGGAGTTCATGGACCGGGAGGATTATCCCGAACTCCTGCGCAAGCTCGAGGTGTTTCAGCTGCATTGCTTCAATCTTGTAACCGGTGCCTACCAGGCAGCGGCCGATGTCCTTGGCAGTATTGTCCAGTCCTCGCCCGGATCATGGAAACGGGCGGGTATCCTTGACCTTGCAAGCGGGTACGGCGGATTTCCGGCGTTTCTGGCACGCCGCTATCCGGACCTGCCTGTCACCGGCTCGGATATCCAGCCGTCCTATGTCGAGGACGCAAACCGCCGGGAACCGGACAGGGAAAACCTCCACTATGAGGTCATCAATGCGCTGGACATGAGCAGCCAGCCTGGCGGCAGCCGTCTGGCTGTCACGATTTTGCAGGCTGTGCACCATTTTCGGCCGGGCCAGCTCGCCAGGCTGATTCATGAAGGCGTCCGTGTGGGACGCAGGGGAATCGTTGTTGCTGACGCGGTCAGGTCCCCGCTGCTTCCGGCCGCTCTGGCGGCCGGAACCTCCCTTTTTACCTGGAACCCGTTTTTCGTAATGGATGCGGTCTGGAGCGGGCTCAGGATGTATCACGCTGCCGAACTGGCACTGATCGCAAAAATCGCCGTTCCGGGTGCACACGTCACAACGCATCTGGCCGCTCCCGCGTTCAACATTGTCCACATCGAAGGGGTCTGAGCGGGGTTCATGGTGCCGGGCATTCCCTGGATGCTGACACTAGGGCCGTCCAGTACCGGTTCAGTTCCTCCCCATGCTCCAGCCAGGTGATGGGCGTATCGAGACGGATACCGCCGGGCAGCGGTATCACACTGGAAGTAGTTTCGCACTTTACTTCGACCATCTCCGGCCAGGGGCGTGGCCCCCGCCTCGTCGCCGTACATCCCGCCTCTGGCCACTCAAGAGCGGTGGAACCCCGCACTGAGATTCCGGCAGGAGGCGTTCCGCAGAACGAAAGTGAAAAAACCGCCCGGACGATGGCCGCCCACTCGGCCTTCCTCAGCTCGGCATCCAGGGAAAGCCTCACGTCCCGGAAATGGAGCGTTGTTTCGTAGCGGACCTGCTGCCAGCCGTTGTCGCATTGACAGGGACCGGTTGCCTTCCCGCCGGCGGCCGAAGCGGCGAATGCATGAAGGAGCAGGATCAGGAACGTCATCATGATGCCATCATGATTTCTGCTGGTGCTCCTCGCAAAGCAGGATTTCCAGAAGTTCGTTCTCTGCCTGCTCATGCTGATGCAGGGTCTGGATCAGGAACTGCAGTCTGGCGGTGATCTGGGGAATCGTCACCTCCGGCAACTGCTTCTTCAGGCCGTCCAGCCCGGAGGCCATTTGCGTGTGTTCGGCTTTCAGTGTTTCCACACGCCTTGCGAGGCCCGGCATTGAGGCGAAAGTGCTGGAGAGATAGCCGCTGGACTCCTCGTACAGAAAATGTTCCCGCAGGGTTTCGATCAGGTAGCCGATCTCATAATCAAGCAGTTTCCTGAACCGTGCCTCGCTGAGGTTCCCCCGGGGTGCGCTGATGATGAGGCTGATCCGGTCGGTGACGAGTATGAGTTCCTCATGCTGAAGCAGTGCTTCCTTGTGACGGAGATCCATGTCGGGCTCCTTCCTGTGCTGGTCCGGAAAAGGCTCTGCCCGCCGGGCCCTGTGATTCACCGGCGGGCAGAGGCTGGAGCATCCGTGCTACCTGGCAGTCCTACAGCGAAACGGTTCCCTGCAGGTAGATGAAGTGTGCGGCATCGGTC
>CAZSFB010000268.1:0-4786 GCA_964606035.1 uncultured bacterium
CACAGAAAATACACAGCGCCGCACCAGCTGTTTACCCAAACGTCCTCCGGCACGATTGGGCGCGTTTCGACACGAAATCCCCGATACAGTTCAGGATTCTCCGGAGTTTCCGGACCCGTCGAGTTCCTCGTTGACCGCCGCTTCCAGCGACAGGCCATGCAGCGGGTCGCCGGTGGTACAGGAGGAAGTGACCGGCTTATCCGGTGCCAGCGGGGATGCCGGCGAAGGGGCGTCCTGTCCAGGACGCCAGATCGGGTTCAGAACAAACAGGTGGGCGGCCCCCTGACTCGCATGGAGATCGATCTTGAACTGGACCGGCTGGTATCCGTCCACGTGCGCCTCGATCCGGTAGGGTCCGGGCGGAAGCTGAAGCATGAATGAGCCCGTAACTTTGCGGCTCACCACTGGCGAATCGCCCCGGAACACCCGGACAAGCCCCTCCAGCGGGCGGCCGTCATGGTCCTGCACCTGCCCGCGGAAGGCGCACTGGCCGGATTGTGCGGGTCGCTGTTCGGTCATGGGGAAAGGCTAGCACACCCGGAGAGGTACCAGTTGAGAGACAGCAAAGCAGGGAAATCTGTCAAGAAGAACTGGTGGAGGCGCCGGGAATTGAACCACCCGGGCACCGCCAAATAAATGAGCAGATTCGCGGTCTTGGCCAACTAACTGCCGAATTTTGCTCAACAGTATCTCAAGCCCTGTTTGCCCAAATCCGATGCAGTCGGACTGTGTCGGCCGGGCTTAGGGCACGATAGGGGCACAGAATTTCTGTCCCGGATTCTGCGCCACGCGGATTCCAGCCCTACCCGCGAAATTATTTCTGCAGAACTATCGAAACCATATTTGATCCGCCATCAGTTATCACGAAGTCCGGTTCTCCGTCATTATTGAGATCCCCTGCATCAACTGGAAGTCAGCGACAGGGGAAAAACCGGACATGTGTCAGTATCGTGAACCACCGTCATTCGGCTGCATCAGCGCAATCGAAATTCGCCGGAGAATAATCTGAAGCAGCCGGGCGAGTGCCTGGCGGTCGCGTTCCGGGCAGCCACCCCATTCGAGGCGCTTACGGATGATCAGCGCGTCCACAAAAAGAACCGTCAGTTCGCGTTCGGGATCAGAAGCGTCGGCGAGATATTCGAGCCGCTGGAACAGACGGTCGTGGCTCGACGTAGCGGTGCTTCGCCGGGCCGGTGGCCGGTTTCGCAGGGACCTGGTGCGATGGTGTGGCGCGGTTCTGGTAGACATCTGGCTAAAAACCCGGGAGCTGCTCCGCTTCCTGCGTTACGTCGGCAGCCGAAGTGCGTTTGGTGTGACGCCCTTCTGCGCTCCGTAATATGCGCCAGCCTTGTCCCTTGCCAGTCGCATTCCGGAAGCACTGCCGGCGGGCGGGGATACAACCGGAGTGAGTCGTACCTCCGCCAGCCATCGGCGAAGCAGCCCCCGAAGGAGCCGTGGTTGATTAATCAGGTCAGTTGGGGCAGCGACGTCTGAAGCTGCATGATGATTGAGAGATCGCCAGTCACGACCATCTGGCCGGCCATGAACAGCTGCTGCGGCTGCGTCTCGCCTGACTGCATCTGCTTCCAGTGCTCATAGGCCATCTGGATGGTGGCGGTAGCATCCGGCCTGTCGCCGGCAGTGACCTTCATGGTTCCGTCGCCGGGGAACACCATCGCCCACTTGCCGCCGCCATCGCCGGTGATGTCCCAGAGGACGGCACCGTTCACCTGCCGCAGAGCATCGGCAATGTCGCTCTGCATCGATTTCAGCATGTGAGGAACGATGACCTCATACATCTGCTTCGGAGTCGCCTCTTTCGCGGCGCTGCGGAGTGCCTGGGAATCCTTGAGGTTGATTTTCGCCAGTTCGGCGACGATCTGGGTTTCATTCATGTTTGCAGTGATGGGCATGATATCTCCTTGTGGACGGGAAGGGTTTCCGACCCCTGCCGTCCGGGTTTGATTGACGGGGTTACTTGAGCAGTCCGAGTTCGGCCCGGGCTGCCGTCAGGTAGTTGATGTGCGTAGTGCCGGCGCCGAGTTCGAGCAGCTTGGCATCGCGAGCAAGCTTTTCGACATGGTATTCCTCCATGTAGCCGTAGCCGCCGTGGATCTGGATCGCCTTCAGAGTCGCATCCACCGCCATCTGCGAACAGTAGGCCTTGGACGCATTGATGAAGGCCACGTCACGGATGCCCTTTTTCTGCATCCATGCCGTCCGGTAGACAATGTTTTCGACGTTCTTCAGCTTCATGTACATGTCGGCGATATCGAGCTGGACCGCCTGGAATTCGCCGATGGACCGGTTGAACTGGCGGCGCTCCTTCGCGTACTTGAGCGAACGCTCATAGCACTCCTCGATGATCCCCCAGGCCATTGCGGGGAGGCCCGAGCGTTCGTTACCGAGAGACTCCTTCGTGTCGGCACGTCCCTCCATCGTCTTTTCTTTGCCCCCCAGCAGATTCGCCTTGGGCACCTTCACGTTGTCGAAGAACAGCTCCCCGGTGGGTGAATCCTTCATGCCCATCTTCTTGAACGGCTTTCCCTGAGTGAAGCCCGGCATGCCGCGCTCCAGGATGAAGGTATTGACGGGCATCTCTTCGCGGGACTGGCCGCGGTCCACCTTCGCGTAAACCACATAGGTATCGGCGAACGGGCCATTTGTGATAAAGGTCTTCTGACCGTTCAAAACGTAGTAGTCGCCTTCGGGGCGGGCCGTGGTCGCCATGGAACCAAAAGCGTCAGAACCGGCGCCGGGCTCTGTGAGGCACCAGGATCCGATTTTCTCCATCGAGGCGATGCCGATTCCGTATTTCTCGATCTGGTCGGGGGTTCCTTTGGAGAGGATTGCTCCGCCAGCGAGCGCCACTGAGACGCCCCAGCTTGAGGCAAACCCCGGCGAACACTTGCACAACTCCTTGCCGACGACGGCGAACATCATCGGGTCGCCGCCGTCGTCTAGCAGGTCATTGACCGCTGCCATCGGCGCATTCGAAACGGCTGTCTCAGCCTCTTTTTCGCGCATCTTCTTCACTTTTTTCTGCAGAGACATCTTGGCCATCGCCGTGAGACCCATCTGCTTGGCCATGTCACGCATCAGGTCGTAGGGTAGCAGTTCCCCCGATTCTAGCTTGGGAAGCGCGGGGCGCAGGTTCTTGTCGCACCACTGGCGGACCATCTGCTGGACCATTTTCGCGGGTTCTGAGAGTTCGAACATTGATTACTCCTTGTTTCGGACGTTTATGGGATCCGGCTGACTGCCGCTGCACGCGGTCAGAAGCCCCTCCACGTGACCAGTTCATCGAGGGACGCTCGCGGCGTCCTGAATTCCGCTTTGACGTTGCCTGTTTCGGGCCAGCCGATAGCGACCCCGCAGAGGACGGCAAAGCGGGAATCTATATCCAGCTCTTCGCTGACCAGGTGCGGATAGGCGGCAATGCTCGCTTCGATACAGGTGCCAAGACCCTTCTCCCAAGCTGCCAGTACCAGCGACTGAACGGCACAACCGGCGTCGAGTGCGCTCCAAACGGGATTCAGGCTCCGGTCCACGCCCACGATCACCGCAGCCGGTGCGTCGAAGAACCGGAGCATGGAAAAGTTGAACTCGAGCCGGGCCGCCTTGTCGTCCCTGGCGATGCCGAGAGCCGTAAAGAGCTGTTTACCGTTTTCCCGGCGCCGGTTTTCATGCACTTCCGGAAACTGTCCTGGAAACGCGAAGTCCGGCTTCAGGGGCTCCAGGTTCCTGGCCGCCGAATACAGCCGGGTCCGCAGCCGGCTCAGGGGTTCACCGCCCGCCGCCACGAACTCCCACGGCTGGGAGTTACACCAGGACGGGGCCCAGCGGGCTGTGTCGAGAAGCCCGGCCAAGAGGTCTTTCGGAACCGGCTCCGGACGATAAGCACGGACCGATACCCGCGAACGGATTGCCTCGGCGACCGTGCCAGTCCGTTCGGATGATGACGTCGGGAGGGCTTCTCCCCTGCACTTGGAGTCTGCGAGAAAGCCGAACAGTTCGCTATTCACGGGAATGCTCCTTTCAGTCTGCCAGCCGCACACAGGCATTCCGGATCACGGGTCCGGTTTCCGGGCGCTCCAGTACATGGGCTTCCGCAATGATCTCGCCGGGACCGGTGTTCCACATCTTCACCGAAAGCGTCTCGCCCGGATAAACCGGCGCGGAAAAACGGACCTGGATACTCCTGAATTTTTCCGGATTATTGCCAGCGAACGCCTCAATCACAGCCCGTCCGACGTTCCCGTAACTGCACAGCCCATGGAGGATCGGCCGGTCGAATCCTGCTGACTTTGCCAGTACCGGGTCGAGATGGAGCGGGTTCTTGTCGCCTGACAGGGCGTAAAGCAGCGCCTGGTGTTTCAGTGTCTGATAGTTGACGACAGCGTCGGGCCTGCGGTCAAGCGGGACATTCGGCGGAGCTTGCTTAGACTTTCCTGCGGGCTTTCCGGCAAAGCCACCTTCTCCCCGGAGGAATACGCCGACGATATTGCGAAACAGAGGCAGTTGGGTCCTCTTCTCCTTAGAGACGAGTTCGATCGTGACCAGCGCACCCGAGCCCTTGTCTTCTACAGCAGTTATGGTTCCTTCCGTCAGGACCGTGGCCGACAGAGGGAGCGGCGGCGTGAGAATCTCCGTGGTTTGCTCGCCATGCAGCCCCATCAGCGGGTTGAAGACGAGACCGGGAATTGTCCGGAGCGCTTCCAGTGCCCGGTACACCGTCACGACAGCATAAGTCGGCAACGCCTTCAGGCCGTTCACATAGGTGTAC
>CAZSFB010000269.1:0-4777 GCA_964606035.1 uncultured bacterium
ATCTATGACAACTGCAACTCGCTCCACACCAACGCCTTTGACGAGGCAGTGACAACTCCTACCGAGGATTCGGTCCGCAGGGCGCTCGCCATCCAGCTTATCATCAACCGTGAATGGGGTCTCACCATGAATGAGAACCCCAGCCAGGGGAGCTTCGTCATCGAGCAGCTCACGGATCTGGTGGAGGAGGCGGTGCTGAAGGAGTTCGAGGCCCTCTCTGCCCGGGGTGGTGTGCTGGGAGCCATGGAAACGGGCTACCAGCGCGGCAAGATCCAGGACGAGTCCATGTATTACGAGCACAAAAAGCATGATGGGAGCTATCCCATCATCGGCGTGAACGTTTTCCGCAATCCCCACGGCGGCCTGATTCCGGAGAAACTGGAGCTGGCCCGGTCCACCGATGACGAAAAACGCTCACAGCTCAGGCGGCTCCAGGAGTTTCAGAACCGCAACCGCGATGCGGCCCACGCCATGCTGGACCGGCTAAGACAGGTGATCATTGCAGGGGAAAACACCTTCGACCACCTGATGGATGCGGTCCGCTGCTGCTCGCTCGGGCAGATCACGTCGATGCTGTACGAGGCCGGCGGCCAATACCGCCGAAACATGTGACCGGCGATCAGTTGACGCGGTTTCGTCCGCCCCGCTTGGCCCGATAGAGCTCCTGGTCGGCTAGTTCATGGAGCTGCTCGCAGTCGAGCGTATCAGGCCCCATCTCCACGACCCCGATGCTGACAGTGGTCCTGGTCCGGTGCCCGCCAAAAGGGAAAACATGCTGCTCGATCCGCTGGCGTACCCGCTCCGCAAGCAGCCGGGCCCCGGCAAGGTCGGTCTCCGGCAGCACGATGACGAACTCGTCCCCGCCGTACCGGGCGAGCACATCCCCGCCGCGGATCAACGTACGCAGGATCGCCGCCGTCTCCGCAAGGAGAAAATCTCCCGCCTGGTGTCCCAGGGAGTCGTTCACATCCTTGAACCGGTCCACGTCCAGCATCATCAGGCTGAGCGGACGGTTGTGGCGGCGCGCGATCTCAAACTTCTCCCGGAACCGCTCGTCGAAATACCGGCGGTTCCCGATGGCCGTGAGCGAGTCGAAGTAGGCGGAACGCCCGAGAATCTCGTTCTGCTGCATCACGATCCGCTTGCTTTCGTATTCCTCCCGCCGGTGCCGGTCGATGATGTATATCCCCGCGAGCGTCAGCATCGTGAGCTCCGGCATGTAGTTAAGGTGTTGGTAGAGCCGCGGATCGGACAGCGGTGTCCGGGTTCCCCAGGACAGGTGCAGGAAATGGAAGAGCATGAGACCCAGACAGACCGGCAGGTTCTCACGGACCCCACCCGGCGTGACAATCATCCACCCCATGATCATCACGGGGAAATAGGCAAACGCGGGGGATTCGATTCCGCCCGTGGACATGATCCACTGACCCTGCCCGTAGACAATAACGATAAAGAGAACCGCGATCCATGACCGAAGATGCCTCATCACCACCGGAAGCCAGACCAGCGGCCGTACGCCAAAGATCAGAAACGCCGCCATCAGCAAACGTCCAGCGGCGGCGGAGATCCCCTCGTCATATCCCACATATGGATACAGGAAGGGAACCCGGAGCTGCATCAGGACAAACGCAATCCCTGCCAGCGGTGCCAGCATCCGTATGCGCTCCACCGCAAGACGCATCGAATATGCGTCATACGTGGATTCAACCGGCAGCTTCCCCTCAATACTGCCAAGAGACTCTTCCTGTGACTCTTCTGTCATCAATTCCCCTGAGAACGCGAACTATCCCTTCCCTCCTACATACCTTTCCCCTTCGCCACTACAAAGAACCCCGGCCGCCCGAATCACGCGTCACCGCCAGGCCAAGTGCATCGGCAGTTGCCGGAGGGCGAGGGCCTTTCTCCGGATAGAGCACGTCAAAACCCTTGATGGTGAAATGATCCTCCACAATCATCAGACGTTTTCGGTCCAGCTCCGACGGCGATTTGAGGCCGCAGGCCCGGACGATCTCGAGCATGTCCTTCACTACGGCCTTCTGGTAGCGGGTGACCCGTGGCGCCTTGTTATGGGGATCGAGTCCCGCCTGGAGCCACGGATGGTGCGTCGCCACCCCCGCCGGGCAGGTATTGTGCGCACACCGGAGTGCATGGATGCAGCCCAGGGACAGCATGAACCCGCGAGCACTCTGGGCCATATCGGCTCCGAGCGCGATGGCCATCGCCAGTTCGGCCCCGGTGAATATTTTGGCAGAGGCGATAAGCCGCACACGGTCCCTCACTCCCGCCGATCTCAGGGTGTCGTCAACGAGTATCAACGCCTCGCGGAGAGGATACCCGACCCGGTCGGAGAAGCTTAGGGGGGCCGCCCCTGTGCCACCCTCTTTCCCGTCAATGGTGATGAAATCCGGGTGCCGGCCGGTCTCGCGGATCAGCCGGGCAAGATCGGTCACGAAGGCGGGATCCCCCACGCAGAACTTGATCCCGACCGGCTTTCCGCTCTCCTGCTGAAGTATCCAGATGAAATCGAGAAGGCCCTTCACATCGCCCCATTCGGCATGAGCGGGCGGAGACACACAGTCCCGGTCACGCGGAATGTTCCTGATCCGCGCGATTTCTTCAGTGATCTTGGACTGGGGCAGTACGCCACCCTTGCCCGGTTTCGCGCCCTGGGAGAGTTTTATCTCGATCATTTTCACCTGGGGATGGGCCGCATTCTGCTTGAACAGCTCGACATAGAAATTCCCCTCTTCGGTGCGACATCCAAACTTGCCCGTGCCGATCTGCCAGCAAAGGTCGGCTCCGCCCTCAAGGTGATAGGGGGAAATGCCGCCCTCGCCGGTATTGAGGCAGAAGCCGCCGTCCTTGGCTCCCATGGACAGCGCGAAAATGGCGTTTTTCCCAAGGGCCCCGAAGCTCATGGCCGAGACATTGAACCGCTGCGCCAGATACGGATGGCGGCGGTCCGGGCCGATCACCACATGGTCCGCACCCAGCGATTGCTGCCCGGGAAATGCACTGTGACGGAACAGAATTGTGCCAGGCGCCCCCACATCGAGCTTCGTGCCGAACGGATTGCTCGAATCAACACCTTTGGCCGAACGGTAAACCCAGTTCCGGATATACCGGGAGATGGGCCTGTCCCCGGTGTCATCGGAAAAGAAATACTGCCGCAGCTCCGGTCCAATAGATTCCAGGATGTACCGTAATGAGCCAATCACTGGAAAATTGTGTCGGATCGCGTGTTCCCGCTGGAAAAAAATGTCATGCACCGCCCATATAACCAGAACGATAAGAAATACCGCGAGCGGCACAGCCACCGCCCCGATAAAACTGGCCATAATACGGGCAAAATCCATGATTCTCTCTTCAGGAGCGAACGGCATGGCGAGTCCTCCGGCAATCTTTGTGTCTCGAACCAAAATAGCGGCTTCCTATCCGCTGTGCGAGAACAATCGGATTACCTCCTTGGACAATCGTGCAACGAGGTTTGACAGCCGTGGAAGTCTGTCCGGACAGTTGCGATCTTCGGCAAACTCGCCGATAATGATTAGTCCACCGGTGAACCACTGAATGACTGCATCCAAGAAAATCCTGATCGTAGACGACCACACGTTCGTGAAGGCGTTCTACAAGATGGCACTGAAGCCCTACCCGTTCGAGCTGATCTTCGCCCACGACGGCCTTGAGGCGGTGGAAAAAGCCCGGCAGGATAAGCCGGATCTCGTCCTCATGGACATCAATCTGCCACGAATGGACGGAGTATCCGCCGCCAAAATGATACGCAGCGACCCTTATGTCGGAAAGGTCCCGATCCTTGCAGTATCCGCCCGTAGTCCGGGAGAATACAACGCCAAAGAAGGGGGATTCACCGAATGTCTGAAAAAGCCCATCACGGTCGAACAGTTACGTGAGGCGATCTCAAAATATATTGATTTGAACTGAAATCAATCCTGCCGGACCAGGGTAAAATACAGAAGTTCTACAGGACGCATTGGCAATTTGTAGTTCATCCTCGCGAGGTACAGGCCACCAGACACCTGGCGAACTTCCCCGACAATGCGGCGCGCTACCGCTGGATTCCTCTCTACATCATAATCGAGCTGGAGCACATCGCCGGAGCCATCCAGTGCTGGAGCAATGGAAACATCATAGGAAAACAGGCCGAACCCGTCATGGTCCTTCAGCCAGTAATTGACGCCGCTGCGTCCCTCGAAACGCTTTCCCCGCCAAGGCATTGCCCTGCCCTGCAGCAACTCGACAAGCGGCTGACGGATTACGGAAGGAATCCTGTCGAGACCCGCGGTTGTCAGCAGCGTACCATGATAGTCGCCATTGAGTTCCTCCGGTGATGGGGCCTCCAGCGTCCGGAAGAGTTCCTGGAGCTTCCTTTGGGAAAGCTTCTCCAGATCACGATGAGTGACCGTGGGCCGTTCAACATTGTGCTTCGGTTGCGATATTCCCATTTCCCATCTCCCTGGCGGCTTCAGTCCGCCTATTCCGTCCGTTCCTTGCTGTGATAATACACGAAAGATCTTACAGCGTCCCTGAGAATCTGATCCTCAATCTGGGCGATCCGCTCCTCTATTTGGGCCCCCAGAGCACCTTGCGGCGGCGGGGGGAGCGCTTCCGGTTTCCGGCCAGTTCGCTGTTCCGGCCAACGCTGCGTCCGGACCTTGAGATGGCGGTAGTCACCAGCGCCGGTTTCCCGGATTTTACCGAGTATCACCGGTTCCAGATTCCGTGTCTCCTGCGCCCACGCATCCGTTCGGGCATTAAG